>JAUXCV010000050.1 GCA_030618675.1 Acidimicrobiia bacterium
CGTCGGGCTCTCGGCGAGTTGCATCCACTCTTGGACGACAAGGTTCTTGCGATGTTGTTCTTCTTCTCGAGCACACGCACCCGTGCGAGCTTCGAAGCAGGCATGGCTCAGCTCGGCGGACACGCCATGTTCCTCGACTCCACCGCAACTCAGATCGGCCACGGCGACACGTGGAAAGAGATCGGTGACATCCTTGGCCGCTACGACGACGGCATCGCGATCCGCCAGGTCGACTGGGGCATCGGCAACGACTACATCCGCGCCGTAGCAGACGCCAGCCGCGTCCCCGTGCTCAACATGCAGTGCGACCAGTATCACCCGTTCCAGGCACTCGCCGACCTCCTCACGGTCATCGAGCAGAAGGGTGATCCCCGCAAGCTCACGATCAACGTCTCGTACGCATACGCGTCCAGCTATCAGAAGCCCATCTCGGTCGCACAGAGCGAGATCCTGTTGATGACCCGCTTCGGTGCGAACGTTCGTCTCACCCGCCCGCCGGAGTTCAAACTCCAGCCGGAGATCGTGGCTCAGGCCAAGGAGAACGCCAAGAAGTTCCACGGCTCGTTCGAGATCCTCGAAGACTTCGACGAAGGCATGGTCGGCGCGGACGTCGTCTACGCCAAGTCGTGGGGCTCCATGGTCACGACGTCCGACCACGAAGAGTCGGCGAAGATCTCCGAGAACTACACCGATTGGATCGTCGATCCGAGGCGTATGGAGATGGCAGACGAAGACGCCATCTACATGCACCCCCTCCCGGCAGACCGCAACATCGAGGTCACCGACTCCGTCATCGACGGTCGTTGGAGCCGCGTGTTCGACCAAGCCGAGAACCGACTCCACGTCCAGAAGGCGGTGATGGCGCTCACGATGTAGGCGCTATCGTTTGTCCGTTGGATCGCACCACGAAAGGATGCCAGAGGTGCAGCAGCAATCAATGACGGAGTTCATGGATCATGTGGTCGCGAAGACCGCGTCCCAGTTCGAGTTCCACCAGGCCGTTCACGAGGTGGTCGAGTCGGTCTGGCCGGTCTTCGAACGGGAACCGGAGTATCTGGAGGCCCGTATCCCCCACCGCATGGTGGAGGCGGAACGGACCATCATCTTCCGGGTCGCGTGGGTTGATGACTCAGGGACCGTGCAGGTCAACCGTGGATTCCGTGTCGAGATGAACAGCGCCATCGGCCCCTACAAGGGCGGCCTGCGCTTCCATCCTTCGGTGAACCTGGGGATCCTCAAGTTCCTCGCATTCGAGCAGACGTTCAAGAACGCTCTCACGACGCTGCCCCTCGGCGGCGGTAAGGGCGGCGCCGACTTCGATCCGAAGGGCAAGAGCGACGGTGAGGTCATGCGCTTCACACAGGCGTTCATGAGCGAGCTCTATCGGCACATCGGCCTCCGCACCGACATTCCTGCCGGGGACATCGGTGTCGGAGCGCGTGAGATCGGCTATATGTTCGGGCAGTACAAGAAGCTGGCGAACGAGTTCTCCGGCATCCTCACCGGCAAGGGCATCGCCTGGGGCGGGAGCCTCATCCGGCCCGAATCCACCGGCTACGGAACGGTGTACTTCACCGAGGAGATGTTCAGGGCGAAGGGTGACAGCATCCACGACAAGACGGTCCTCATCTCCGGATCGGGGAACGTTGCCCAGTACGCCGTGGAGAACGTGAACCGCCTCGGCGGCAAGGCCGTGACACTGTCGGACTCCGGCGGATACATCTACGACCCGGATGGCATCGATGCAGAGAAGCTGGCCTGGGTGATGGATCTGAAGAACGTTCGCCGCGGCCGCATCAGTGAGTACGCGGAGAAGTACGGAGTCCAGTACTACGCGGGGAAACGACCATGGGGTGTCGAGGGCGCCGATGTCGCACTCCCTTGCGCGACGCAGAACGAACTCGATCTCGAGGACGCGAAGCAACTCGTTGCACATGGTGTCCGCATCGTCGCCGAAGGGGCGAATATGCCGACCGAGCCGGACGCCACGCAGTTCCTCATCGAGAGCGGTGTGCTCTTCGGCCCCGGCAAGGCAGCCAATGCCGGTGGTGTTGCTACCAGCGGGCTCGAGATGGCTCAGAACGCCGGCTTCACGTCATGGACCCGTGAGGAGGTCGATGCAAAGCTGCTCGGCATCATGACCGACATCCATCGCAGCTGTCGTGAGACCGCAGAGGAGTACGACGCACCCGACAACTACGTCATCGGCGCGAACATCGCAGGTTTCCGCAAGGTTGCCGATGCGATGCTCGACCAGGGCGTGGTGTAAGGAGATTTGACCATGAGAAGAAAAGTCGTTGGCTACTTCGCAGGAACCGATTCGGCGGTGCTGACCGGTCTCGTTTGCGACGACGTTGACACGGTGCCGATCTCGAACGGGTTCGACAACCATGGAATGAACGTCCGGATCATCAACAACGAGAATCGGGTCGATGTCCTGATCGGATACGTCCACAAGATCTTCGCACCGGAGGACAGCGTGCAGCCGGGAGGAGTCACATACCAGGACATTTTCCACGTCTGCCGTACGTTCGAGATCCCGCTCCTTCTGGAGGTTGACGCCGACCTCCATGAGAAGGCGGAGGCCTTGTTCGGTGGAACCCCGCCGTGCGTGACCCTCGTCGACCCGAGCGAGATGCTCGCGAAGACCCGGGAGGTCTTGAGCGGAAGCTGAATCGCTTCCGCAGACTGGTCGAGATGAGTGAGTCGTTCGGTATGGTGAGCGCAGACCATGGCGCCAACCGCACCGGGGATTCCCCCAGTCGACCGATGGAGACCGAATCGATAACTGGACCGCCGAACTGAATCTCAAATAGCAAAGGAGTCCGCGACCATGCGCATCGCCAACCGGATCGCCAACCTCGGAACCGAGACCGCATTCGCGGTTTCGGGTGAGGCTGCTGCATTCGCAGCCGAAGGGAACCGGGTCTACCCGTTCCACCTCGGAGACATCAACCTGCCGACGCCTTCGACCGTGGTCGATGGAGCCTCGAAAGCGATCGCCGATGGCAAGACGGGCTACTGCCCGAACGCGGGAATCCCGCAACTGCGCGAGGCACTCGCCGCCGACGTCTCGGCCTCCCACAACACGGAGTACACGGCCGAGAACGTCGTCATGCAACCCGGTGGCAAGCCCACGATCGGCAAGTTCATCCTGACCTTGATGAACCCCGGCGACGAGGTCCTCTATCCGAACCCCGGCTACCCGATCTACGAGTCTCAGATCGAGTTCAACGGCGGGGTCGCCGTCCCGTACGGGTACGTCGAGGGCACCGAGAACTTCGAGTTCGACTTCGACTCGATCGAGCGAGGCATCACAGACAAGACTCGCCTGCTGATCCTCAACGACCTCCAGAACCCGATGGGCGCCGAGTGCTCGATCGAGGAGCATGAGAAGCTCGCCGAACTCGTCCGCGAGCACAACCTGTACGTGCTCGCCGACGAGGCCTACTTCGACATGCGCTACTCCGGGAAGAGCACATCGTTCGTCGAGCAGCCGGGGATGGCAGAGCGCACCGTCGTTCTGTACACGTTCTCCAAGAAGTTCGCGATGACCGGATGGCGCCTCGGTGCGAGCATCGGACCGAAGGAGATCGTCGACGTGATCGCCAAGATCAACGTCAATGACGAGTCCTGCTCGAATCACTTCATCCAGTACGGCGCTCTTGCCGGACTCCAGGGTGACCAGAGCGAGCCCCAGGCGATCCTCAACGAACTCGAAGCACGAAGAGATGCAACCGCCGCCGGTCTGAACGCCATCGATGGGATCAACACGTTCGTACCGAACGCCACGTTCTACCTGTTCCCGAACGTCACCGAGTTGATGGAACGCAAGGGCCTTACGGACTACGAGGAGTTCCGTCGTGCGGCGCTGCACGCCACCGGCGTGTCGTTCACGAACCGCCTCCACTTCGGTCGGCCTCAGCCCGGCGAGACGAACAAGTACATCCGTTTCGCCTACTCCGGCATCAACGTCCCGGATATCGAAGAAGGCCTGGGCCTGTTGAAAGATTGGGCGGAAGCGTAGAAGTAGCTGGGTAGCCGAGTAGCTGAGTAGCAGAGGAAGACCGAGAAGCCTTCCTGCTCGGCTACTCCGCTACTCCGCTACTCCGCTACTCCGATTTGCGCTACTTCCCGAGCGCAGCGAGGTACGCCTTGATCCTCTCCAACTGTCCTTCGCCGTCGAGTCCGGCTTCGTGGACGACCATGTCGCCGGTGCCGGATCCGAGGTAGTGACCCTTCTCGAAGGGATACATCGTGTGGGCGCGTCCCAGGCCGCTTCGGACCCACCGGTACATGGTCGGCAGGGTGAATCCGGTGATGCCCATCGCTTGCTGGGCCGCCGCCTCCGGGAAGACCGCTCGTTGCTCGTCGACTGAGAGGCGATCGAACAGCTCTGCCGACGTGACCAGGTAGACATCGAGATCGATCCCGGCCTCGTCCAACAGTGGCAGGGTTTCGTCGACGAACGCGTAGGTCACGGCGGAGCCCTGCAGCACGACCGTGCCGTCGGCGACACCGGTGGCAGCGCGCAGCTTGTAGACCCCTTGCGCCGCCATACCGGCGGGCGCCAACCCGAGCGCATCACGATCGGGAACCGCTTCACCCGGACGAGTAACGAACGGTGCGATCATCGCCGGACGCGCCTGGAACGCTGCTGCGACCAACGGCCACATCTCCGCAGGCTCCCACGGAGTCAGGGTGACTCCCGTGCCGGGAGCGAAGTTCTCTTGCAGCACCTGCAACGCCTGGGGGTCGGCGTGGGTGGGGCCGTCCTCGCCGGTTTTCACACCGGCATGGGCACACACCAGCATGAACGGCCGGTACGGTCCCGGCTCGGTCTCCTGACGGGCCTGGTTGCCGATAGCGTGCAGCCGGGCCGCGATATGTCCCAGCGGAGCGAGAAACGCTGCATACGACGCCACGGCTCCGACATGGGTGCCGAACGCCGATGCTCCGGAGAGCACAGATGACAGCCCATCCTCGCAGATGCCCCCGACCGACAACGACCGTGCGTCCGGATTCGCCGTCCGGTGGTAGAAGCCGCCGGGGAATCCGGCTGCCACGTCCGATATCGCCGTCGATCCCAACAGGTCGGCGGCACCGATCACGATCGCCCCGTTGGACTCCTTGTTCAGATACCCCAGCGCCCGGCCCAGAGCCTGTCGCAGCGCGAGCTTGTCGCCCGGTTCCAGAGCAAGCTCGCCCGGCACCGCTGCCGGGTCCGCCGCTGCGTACACCCCATCCACGTCTGGAGCTCCGTCACGTAGCTTCCGTCCCCTGGAATCCAACCGAGCCTTCGCGTTCACGATACGGTCGGCCATCGCGGCCGTCATCTCGTCGGATTCGAGCAGCGTCCGATACCTCTCCAGCGCCGCCCACTGAGCCGCCTCGACGGCGACCGCATCCGACGGGTCCGGCCTCTCCCATGAATCCACGTCATCACCGAACACGGGCCGCTGAGTCTCGAAGAACTCCTCGCTGCACAACCCGTGGCCGCCACCGTGTGACTTCTTCCCCTCGATGCCGTACTGCCACCCTTTCGTCGTGCGATAAACGATCGCGGTGGGTTGCCCGTTATCCATCTCGGCCGCCATCCGTTGGGCGGTGAGCACCAGCCCGAAATCGAACCCGTCGGGAACGTAGATCACGTTCCAGTCGTGAAGGTAGAACAACTCCTTCGGATCCCACTGCACGTAGTCGCCGGGTTGGTCGCCCTCGCGGGTCACGGCATCTGAATCGATCGAGGACTGGTTCCAGTCGACGTGCATCATTGCATTCGACAGACCCGCTGTGCCGGCGAAGGCCGCCGCCTCGACCACGCGCCCCGGTGTCAGGCCTCCCTCACCTTCGATCAGATGCACCCACGGCGCGTCGTCGCCGTACGCATCGGCGGCCGCCAAAGCCAACCCCAGCGATGATCCGACTCCGATACCCGATGCGCCGGTCGATAGCTTCACGAAGGGCGTCGCAGGCGTCGGATGCCCGTCGAGCGGCTTGGAGCCGAAGCGTTGGAACAGCGGGGCCGTCCGGGTCACGTTGCGCCGGAATCCCAGCAGATCCTCGAAGCGAAGCCGCAGATTCACCGCATCGGGCAACATCTCGGGCCGAGCGATCCTCATGATCTCATCCCGCAACGCCCACATCGCGTACAGACCGAGCGCCTTGTGGCCCGCCGAGTACGAGATCAGGTCCTGATCCGGGCGGTTCGGGGCGCCGACGTCGTAGTCCATGCCGTCGAACAACAGCCCCGCCACGATGTGGCCTGAAGAAACCGACCCGCCTGGATGTCCGGACTGGGCGTAGTTGAACAGGACGGCGCACATCCCGCGGTACACCTCGTCGAACCGTTCCAGGGCCGCCAGATCATCCGACAAACCCTCGGCCGGCTCCGTCACCTCTACCCATGTCGCTCGTCGCGGCCCAAACTCTCGACCCATGATCAGCTCAACTCCTCATCTGACTCGTCGGATGGCGGTACGTGCACGGTTCTTGACAGTTTGTCAAAGCACACCCAATATCCTACTTCCTCATCCGATGGTCGGTTCCAGGAGCGCGTCGGGCCATTGAGCCAGTACTGATCTACTGATCTACTGATCTACTCCGCAGCAGCGCTTCGTAGTCGTCCGGTGTGTTCAGGTCGCGGGGAGGCCTGTACGGAACCCTTAGCCTCAGAACCCGGGCGTCATGCGACTCTACGAGGAGTCTCCCGAGCACCTTCTCCCCCACCAGCTCGCCCATGGACTCCACGGCCGCGGACGACAGGAGGAACGGATGGGCGATCCTGTTGCTGTACTCGGTCACAGCTGCCCACGGCTTCTTCTCGACCCAGAGACCGATCATTCCATCGATCACAGATGTGTGGATCGTCGGGAGGTCACCAGGAACGATAATGAACGCGTCGGCCTCCGGATCGGCATCGGTTGCTGTCAGCAACGACGACATGTTGCCGCGGCGGTAATCCGGATTCCGCACCACGGTGACCTGCTGGCTCCTCACGGAGGCCTCGATTTCCCCGGCACGCGCTCCGGTGACGATGACGACCCGGTCGACGGCACTCGCGGTCACCGCAGCGATCGTTGCGTTGAGCACGGTTGATCCCCGGTACGGCAGGAGAAGCTTCGCCTTCCCCATGCGCTCAGAGGCCCCGGCGGCGAGGACTATTCCGGTGACCGTGGGCATCGCTCAGATTCCGATGATGTCCTCAGGGAGCACCGGCACCCTCGTCAGGTTCATGCCCGTCGCCGCCCGGATCGCTGCCACGACCGCAGGCGTGGCGCTGATCGTGGGAGATTCCCCGATCCCCTTCGCCCCGAACGGACCGAAGTGATCACCCTCCTCGATAACCCGGGTCCCCACCGCCGGAGCATCCACGAACGTCGGGATCAGGTAGTCAGTGAACGTGGGATTCCGGATCACACCCTCATCGACAACGAGTTGCTCCATAACTGCGAGGCCCACGCCCTGCAGGGTGCCGCCCTCCAACTGGCCGACGATCGCCTGGGGGTTGAGCGCCTTGCCGACGTCCTGAACCGTGTCGACCTGAACGACGCGAATCAGTCCAAGCTCGGGATCGACGTCGACGACCGCCCGGTGCGCCGAGACGACGAATCCTGCGTGGACGTCGCCCTGGCCATTCTCGTCGGGGGCGAACGTCTCGGGATGGCGGAACTGCACGTGATGTTCGACGGCTCCGTCGGCGCAGACCTCGCTGATCGTCGCGACCATCTCACCCTGCCGGTAGACACCGTCGTCACGGAGCTCGTCCCCGCCGTGGGCGTCGAGGATCTTGCCGC
Source organism: Acidimicrobiia bacterium (assembly GCA_030618675.1). Classification (GTDB taxonomy): domain Bacteria; phylum Actinomycetota; class Acidimicrobiia; order Spongiisociales; family UBA5794; genus JAHEEL01. Next base: position 7,797 of record JAUXCV010000050.1, read on the forward strand.
GGAGCCCGACTGAGGCGGCATGCACCGCTCCGCCGGTCATCTGTGTCTGGCGTGAGGCCGACGTTGAACCGGCCGATCCGATCTGTGACGTATCGTCCCAGACGACCTCGACGTCGTCTGTGCCAAGAACCGTCCTGGCGATCTGCTGGCACACGGTGACGAGACCCTGACCCACTTCCATCGCGGCGGTGTGGATCTCCACGCCGTCCGTGGTCATCACCGCACGCGCCTCGGAGTAGTCGTCGAAGGCCTCGGAGAATGCAAGGTTCTTCACGTTGACGGCGTAGCCGACCCCGCGAACGACCGATGACGCCGGTGTGGTCAGTCCTGTTCCACCCGGCAGTAGCCGGGGGTCATCCGCGATCGTGTCGTCGGGAAGTGGAATCGCTTCCAGCTCGTCGATCACGGCGAGCGTCGGCAGCGAGCCGTCGATGATCTGCCCCGAAGTGGCAAGCGGATCTCCGGCGGCGAGTGCGTTGAGCCGCCGGAGTTCGAGGGGATCCATGTCGAGCGCTTCTGCCAGACGATCCATCTGCATCTCGGAACCGAAGCACGTCTGTACCGCCCCGAAACCACGCATCGCTCCGGCGGGCGGGTTGTTCGTCTTGACGGCGGAAGCGTCGACCTCCACGTTGTCGCAGTTGTACGGCCCGACCGCGAAGAACGCGGCGTTGGCGATCACCGCCCGGCTCGTGTGGGCGTACGCACCTCCGTCCAGGATGATCCGGGCGCCGATCTTCACGAGATTCCCGTTCTCGTCGGCCTCGTGGCGATACCAGATGCGCGACGGATGCCGCTTCACGTGACCGACGAACGACTCCGAACGGTCGTACACCATCTTCACCGGGCGGCCGGTGGCCAGCGAGAGCATGGCGACGTGGATATGCAACGAGATGTCCTCGCGAGATCCGAATGCGCCGCCTATCCCGGCGGGATGGCAGCGGATCTGATCCGGTTCCATGTCGAGACAGGCGATGATCTGCCGGTGATCGACGTGGATCCACTGGCTCGTGACGTACAGATCGAGACCGCCTTCGCCGTCGGGGATGGCGAATCCGGCCTCGGGTCCAAGTGGTGCCTGATCTTGAGTAGCGGTTTCGTAGAATCCTTCGACGACGACCGATCCGACCGCCGCCTCGTCACCCCGACGGATCTTCAACTCCCGGAAGGTCGAGCCCTCCTCGGCCGCCTTGTCCGGGTCCACAGCAGGCGCCAGGGGCTCCCACTCGACCACGATCGCGGCGGCGGCAAGCCTGGCCGTCTCCTCATCGTCTGCCGCCACAACGGCGACAGGTTCACCCCAGTAGCGGGCGACGCCGTCGCAGAGCACCGGCTGGTCCTGCTCCTCCTGCCCGAACAGCGGCTCACCGGGAACGTCGTCCTGGGTCAAGACCGCGCGAACTCCGGCC
>JAUXCV010000188.1 GCA_030618675.1 Acidimicrobiia bacterium
TCTGCTTCTTCGACCACGATGTCGAAGCGGTCCACGCACTCGGCGCACCGGTAGGCGACGACGTCGCCGGGCATCGGCGGGTCATCCGGTGGGAATCGGGTCAGCAGGTGGGCGGTTGCGCCGCACTCGACGCAGACGATCGACTCGGCGAGAGGACTCATCGGATCTCCTTCACTTGACCGTGACGACCGTGCAATCCGCGGTGTGAGCGACTTTGTGGGTCACGCTCCCGAGGAACAGTCCGGAGAAGTCGCCGAGACCTCGACGCCCCATGACGACGACGTCGGCATTGACCGACTTCGCCGTTTCGCAGATCGTCTGTGCCGGCGAGCCGAGTTCAACCGTTGTCGTGACCTTCCGGACACCGAGCAGACGGGCCCGTTCAGCGGCGTTCTCGACGATCTTCTCCCCGGCCGATTGGAGCACCGACCGGGACTCTGCATAGAGGCCCTCGAGTTCAGCGTACGCACCAAGCGCGAGCGGAACGGTCGACGCGTATGAGACGACGTTCAAGATCGTCAGATCGGCCCCGTACTTGATAGCGAATTCCGCGGCGAACTCGAGTGCCCGATCGGCATGGCTGGAACCATCGACTGCAACGAGAACGTGAGACACCATGCGACACCTCCTTCGCCTCCAGTCTCGCGCGCGAAAGCGTCCACGACTAGGGCATCTCGGAAGGGGGCACGAACAATCTGGTACGATCGGATTGCCATCGACCCTCGCGGGAGAGCGACGCAGGTCGCGCCGAAGGAGCAACCACCCCGGCAATCTCGCAGGCACACGGACCGCGGGGCGAGGCGCATCTGGAGAGCAGGGCTGCGGCCCTCACCGAAGGGGAAAGCCGCTGAGGCGGTGAATCTCTCAGGTCATCCGACAGATGGGGCGAACGCATTCCCGCGCCCCGACTGAGGAGCAGCCGATGACAGAGACACCGTTCCGGGACCTCGGACCGACCGGCGACTTCCTTTCCCGCCACCTCGGCCCATCGAGCAAGGACATGCCCGAGATGCTGGCCGCCGTCGGCGCTGCTTCGATGGAGGACCTGATCGATCGGGCCGTTCCCGCGCAGATCAGGATCGAGCGAAGGCATGACCTCCCCGGTCCCATGGCCGAACACGATGCGATCGCCCGACTGCGAACAATCGCCGATCGGAACGAGCGGTACACGTCCCTCATCGGCATGGGCTACACCGGAACGATTCTGCCTGCGGTCATCCAGCGCAACGTGCTCGAGAACGCCGGTTGGTACACGGCGTACACGCCATACCAGCCGGAGATCTCGCAGGGAAGGCTTGAAGCGCTGCTGAACTTCCAGACGATGGTGTCGGATCTGACCGGCATGGACCTGTCGAACTCGTCACTCCTCGACGAAGGGACGGCTGCCGCTGAGGCGATGGCGATGTTCAAGCGAGTGAACCGGCGCTCGGGACCGATCTTCTTCGTCGACGACAGAGCACACCCACAGACGATCGAAGTCATCAAGACCCGGGCGCTTCCTCTCGGCCTCGAAGTGGTCATCGGGGATCCCGATGGTGACCTCCCGGACGGGGTGTTCGGAGTGCTGATCCAGTACCCGGGGACGTACGGGACGGTGGGGAGTCACGCCGCTTCGGTCGAGCGAATCCATGACGCAGGAGCACTCGTCGTGTTCGCTGTCGATCTGTTGGCGATGACGCTGATCACCCCGCCAGGCGAGTTCGGTGCCGATGCCGTGGTGGGCAGTTCGCAGCGGTTCGGTGTTCCGATGATGTTCGGGGGACCTCACGCTGCCTTCATGGCGACGCGAGACGAGTACAAGCGGCAACTCCCCGGACGTATGGTCGGCGTTTCGAAAGATGCCGACGGACGCGTCGCCCTGCGTCTTGCGCTCCAGACCCGTGAGCAGCACATCCGTCGCGAGAAGGCGACGTCAAACATCTGCACAGCACAGGTGTTGCTCGCCGTCATGGCAGGTCTGTACGGCCTGTATCACGGCCCGGACGGTCTCATCCGGATCGCCACCCGCATCCACCGACTCGCCAACGCTCTCGTCGCCGGGCTTCGGGCCGGAGGTATGACCGTTCGTGGCGATTCCTGGTTCGACACGATCACGGTCGAGGTGGTCAACGCGGAGGAGGCGCTCGCGAGAGCCAGGTACCGCAGGATCAACCTTCGGCCCGTGGACGCCACGACGGTCGGGGTGACCCTCGACGAGACGATCACAGCCGACTACGTCGACGCCCTGTTCGAAGTGTTCGGTGTGACCGCCGACACCACCGCTCTCGTTGACGTCGCACCATCTGGGATACCGGGAGGACTCGAGCGCACGACGGAGTTCATGGCACACGACGTGTTCCACACCTATCGGTCCGAGACTGAGATGATGCGCTACCTCCGTCGTCTCCAGGATCGAGACATCGCCCTCGATCGGTCGATGATCTCTCTCGGTTCGTGCACGATGAAGTTGAACGCGGCGACGGAGATGGCTGCCGTCACGTGGCCCGAGTTCTCCAACATCCACCCGTTCGTGCCGCTCGACCAGGCATCCGGTTACCTCGAGTTGATCGCCGACATGGAGCGTTGGCTCGCGGACTTGACCGGTTACGACGCGGTGTCGGTGCAGCCCAACTCGGGTGCTCAGGGAGAGTTCACGGGCCTTCTCGCGATCAGCGCGTATCACGACTCCCGCGGCGAGGGGCACCGCGACGTGTGCCTCATCCCGGCCTCTGCACACGGCACGAATCCCGCCTCCGCGACGATGGCGGGGATGAAAGTCGTCGTTGTGAAGACGAGTGACGACGGAAGTATCGACGTGGAGGATCTGCGGGCAAAGGCGAGCCGGCACGCCGACGCACTTGCCGCCATCATGGTCACGTACCCGTCGACGCACGGCGTCTTCGAGGAATCGATCGTCGAAGTGTGCGACATCGTCCACGAACACGGCGGGCAGGTCTACCTCGACGGTGCGAACCTCAATGCCATGGTCGGGATCGCCGAACCCGGCGGTTTCGGCAGCGATGTCTCCCATCTCAATCTTCACAAGACGTTCGCGATCCCTCACGGGGGAGGCGGTCCCGGGGTCGGGCCGGTCGCGGTGAAGGCCCATCTCGCCCCGTTCCTCCCCGGACACCCGCTCGTTCCGAACATGCCGGGCCACGAGGATGGTATCGGCGCCGTGGCCTCCGCTCCGTGGGGTTCGGCGGGGGTGCTCGCGATCTCGTGGGCATACATCGCGATGATGGGCGCTTCCGGTCTCCGCTCGGCGACAGAGATGGCGATCCTCAACGCCAACTACGTCGCCGCCCGCCTCGCCCCGTTCTATCCGGTGCTGTACACGGGCAACGACGGGTTCGTTGCCCACGAGTGCATCATCGACATTCGCGGTATTCAACACGACACCGGTGTTACGAACGAGGACGTCGCGAAGCGTCTCATCGACTACGGCTTCCATGCCCCAACGATGTCGTTCCCCGTCGCAGGGACGCTGATGATCGAACCGACCGAGTCCGAGTCGAGATTCGAACTCGACCGTTTCTGCGACGCGATGATCGCGATCAAGGGCGAGATCGATGCGGTTGAGGACGGATCGATTGCCGTCGAGGACAGCGCATTGCGCCGTGCTCCGCATCCGGCGGAGGACCTTCTCGCCGATGAATGGGATCGCCCGTACGAACGCGAGACGGCAGCGTACCCGGTGGAGGGTTTGCGCAGGACCAAGTACTGGGTGCCGGTGAGCCGAATCGATAACGCGTTCGGCGACCGACACCTCGTGTGCGCCTGTCCTCCGATGGAGGCATACGAGATGGGAACGGATGGTGGTTTCGACATGATCCAGAACCAGGTATTCACCGATGAGTGACGAGTTCTCGTTCCGTCAGAAGCCCAGGGGCTTGTTCAAATGGTTCCTGCAAACACCGAAGTGGCTCTACCGAGCACACCTCGGTTTCCTGCTCGGATCGCGGTTCCTGCTGCTCGAGCACGTCGGACGCAAGTCGGCGAACTTCTACCAAACACCGCTGGAAGTGGCGCACCATGATCCGGAACGTGACGAGTACATCGTGACATCCGGGACCGGGGTGAAGGCCGACTGGTACCTCAACATCCAGGCGAGTCCGGCGGTCGCCATCTGGCTGGGGAACCACCAGTACCCGGTGGTGCAGCGGTTCCTCCCGACAGAAGAGGCCGTCGAGGTCATGAAGGGTTATGAGAGGGAACACCCGAAGGCCGC
>JAUXCV010000400.1 GCA_030618675.1 Acidimicrobiia bacterium
CGGGCGAACTCGACCGCTCGTATCTCACCCGCTTGCGGGATTTCGGCGGTCTCCAATCGTATCCATCGAGAACGAAGGACCCGGATGTTGCCGACTTCTCAACGGGTTCGGTCGGACTCGGCGCCGTGGCACCCCTCTTCTCCGCGGCCGCCCGGCGCTTCGTCGATGCGCATCACGGCCCCCGCCCTCCCGCTCGTTTCATCGCGACCGTCGGCGATGCAGAACTCGACGAGGGCAACGTCTGGGAGGCGATCGCCGACCCGGCCCTCCAGGGCCTCGGCAACGTCACGCTGATCGTCGATCTGAACCGGCAGAGCCTCGACCGCGTCGTCCCCGGGATCCAATCCAAGAGACTGACCCGCTTCTTCGCGGAGGCGGGATGGCACGTCGTTGAGGTGAAGTACGGCGCGAAACTCCAGGCCGCGTTCGCTTTGGAGGGTGGCGACGCGCTCCGGGACCACATCGACGACATGCCCAATGAGGAGTATCAGAGTCTCTTCGCCGTGGAAGGGCCGGAGTTGCGGGCACGGTTCCTCGAGAACGCTGATCCGGCCGTCGAGCATTTCCTCTCAGACACCGATGACGCCGACCTGGGAGCGCTCATCCGCAACCTCGGGGGCCACGACATCACGGAACTCCTCAAGGCGTACCGGCGGGCGGATGCTGCTGTGGATCGTCCCAGTGTCGTGTTCGCATACACGGTGAAGGGGCGCCGCCTGCCGATCGCCGGAGACCCCATGAATCACTCGGCTCTGCTGTCCGAAGACCAGATCGACGACCTCCGCGCCTCGATGGGCCTTACCACGGAGACCGAGTGGGATCGCTTCGACCCGGAGAGCGATGCCGGGAGAGTCTGCGCTGCGGTTGGTGCGAGCATCAACAACGAACCTCCGCCGCCGAGGCCGACGGTGCCCGCACCCGATGCGAGCGGTGCGACCCAGAAAACCGTCACCTCATCGCAGGAGGCATTCGGGCGCGTTCTCGTCCACCTTGGGAAGGATCCAGAACTCGCGGATCGGATGGTCACCGTATCACCCGATGTGGCGGTGTCGACCAATCTCGGAGGTTGGATCAACGCCCAGGGCGTCTTCTCCGCCACCGAGTCGGTTGACTACTACGGATCCGAACGGCTCCTCCAGTGGCATCCCGGTCCTGAGGGTCGACACATCGAACTCGGCATCTCGGAGATGAACCTATTCCTGCTGCTCGGCCAACTCGGACTTGCCCACGAACACCACGGCGAGATGCTGCTGCCCATCGGCACCGTCTACGACCCGTTCGTCCTCCGCGGACTCGACGCCTTGATCTACTCGCTCTACAACGACAGCCGGTTCATCATCGTCGGAACGCCATCCGGGATCACGCTCGCACCGGAAGGTGGGGCCCATCAATCGTCCATCACACCGTCGGTCGGAATCGAACTCCCCGGGATCGTTGCCGTCGAACCCGCGTACGCCGGGGCCGTGGACTGGCTCCTCACCGATGCTCTCCGCTCACTCGGCGAACCGGGAGGGCAGAGCCGCTACCTCCGTCTCTCAACCCGCCCGATCGATCAGAAGCCCTTCGACGAAGCCGTGACTCGTCTCGGAGAAGATCAGATCCGGGCATCAGTCCTCGCCGGCGGATACCGACTCCGCGAACCCGGGACCGGCATTCCGATCACCCTCGCTGCGTCCGGACCGGTGATGCCCGAAGTGCTCAGAGCAGCGGAGATCCTCGAGGAAGAGGGCGTCGCTGCGACGGTCATCGACATCACAAGCCAGGATCGCCTGTTCCGGGAGTGGCATGGCGCCCTGCGAACCGCCGCCCGCGGTGCAGCATCGCCCGAGCAACCACCTCATCTCTCCACGCTCATCCGGGCCTCCGAGCGAGAAGCTCCGATCGTGACCGTTCACGACGCTTCCCCCCACTCGATGGCGTGGCTTGGATCCGTATTCGGCCAACGGGTGGTCCCGATCGGCGTTGACCGCTTCGGTGAGTCCGGAACCATCCCCGATCTGTACGAGGCGATGGGCTTCCTCCCCGACCAGATCGTGAACTCCGCGTTGGTGGCCCTGGCCGGTAGTCAGTAGTC
>JAUXCV010000492.1 GCA_030618675.1 Acidimicrobiia bacterium
GCCGTCCATGGCCCGATGCCCCGGATGGCGAGGAGTCGATCCGTTGCAGGCCCATCGGCCAATCCATCGACGGCGTCCAGGTCGATCGAGCCGTCGATCAATCCGGCGGCGAGGTCCCCCACGTAGCCGGCCTTCTGCCGGGAGAATCCAATGGTTCGCAACTCCGCGTCGGTGAGACCGACGAAGCGATCGGGTTCGACCCGACCGATCGACTGCTCGAGTTTCCGGTAGGCGGCATCCGCGGAGGCGAGAGACACCTGCTGTTCCAATATGAGCCGAACCATCGTGGGGAACCCGGGATCACGTGGCCACAGTGGAGGAACACCGTTTCTCTCTGCAAGTCTGGCGAGGATCGGATCCATCTCGCTCAGCATGGCAACACCGGCCGACAGCGACGCGTTGTCAAGCAGCGCGACAACGACCCGCCGGTTGGACGGGTCGTGATCGATGGCGAGGTTTCGGTCGAGATCGGTCAGTCGCGCTTCTCCTTGATCCGGGCGGCCTTCCCGACCCGGTCACGGAGATAGTAGAGCTTGGCCCTGCGCACGTCGCCGCGGCGGAGGACTTCGATCTTCTGGATGATCGGAGCGTGGACCGGGAAGATGCGCTCGACGCCAACACCGAAACTGATCTTACGAACGGTGAACGTCTCGCGGATGCCTCCACCCTTGCGGGCGATGACAACGCCTTCGAATGCCTGGGTGCGTTCCCGCCCACCCTCGATGACGCGCACGTCAACGCGCACGGTGTCCCCGGGGTTGAAGTTCGGGATGTCATCGCGCAGCTGGGCGCTCTCGATCTGATCGAGCGTATTCACGGGGTCCTCCGAAATCAGGGGAAGAAGGGACTGGAACAATAGCAAGGGCAGAACATAAAATGCCGAGTAGATCAGTAGCTCAGTAGCAATTAGAGCAGTACTGATCTACTGATCTACTCACTCCAACAGATCCGGCCTTCGCTCCCTCGTCCGTCGCTCGCGCTGTTCCTGTCTCCACTCCTCGACTTTCGCGTGGTCGCCGGATCGGAGGATGTCGGGAACGGTCCATCCGCGGAACTCGGCGGGTCGGGTGTATTGCGGTTCTTCGAGGAGACCGCCGCGGAAGCTCTCCGTTTCAACCGACGTTGGATTCCCGACCACGCCGTCGAGCAATCGTGTCACCCCTTCGATAACGGCGAGAGCGGCGACCTCGCCACCGAGCAGTACGTAGTCACCGATGGAAATCTCCTCATCGATGAAGTGTTCTGCGACTCGTTCGTCGACGCCCTCATACCGCCCGCACACGACCGTGATCTCGTCAAGTCCAGCCCAACGATCCAGGGTCGCCTGGTCCAACGGTCGACCACCGGGTGTGAACAAGATGCGCTGCGTATGCTCCAACGGATCGAGCGCCGCTGCGAGCGGTTCGATCATCATCACCATCCCCGCTCCACCGCCGAAGGGAGCGTCGTCGATCTGCCGGTGCACTCCTTTGCCGTACTTTCGCAGGTCGTGGAGCACCACCTCGAGCGTGCCATCCTCCCGGGCCTTGCCGACAAGGCTCGCATCGAGGGGCGACGTGAAGAACTCGGGGAAGATCGTGATGACGTTGATCCGCATGACGATGACGCTACCTGCGCAGGCCGTTCACCAGAAACGCTGCGGTCGATT
>JAUXCV010000123.1 GCA_030618675.1 Acidimicrobiia bacterium
GATGAACGCGAGGGGCCCGATGTCGAGAGGCGGAAACGCTGCCCACATGAGCAGAGCGCTGGCAAGTGCCGCGAGATAGGGAAGGAGCATGGCGAGGCGAGGGTAGTGAAGTGTGCGCGTTGACCTTCAAGGTGCGTACCCAGTTGGCAAGTAGCGGAGTAGCGGAGTAGCGGAGCGGGGTATGGACTCCGGCATCCGTATGCGACGGATCCGCTGCACACGAGGGGCCGAAGATCGCTCTTCGGCACTCAGCTACTCGGCTACTCAGCTACCCAGCTACTCAGCCGCCGTAGGCTGCGGTCATGAACGATCTTCAACTGGCTATCAATGCCGCGCGGGCTGGTGGGGCAATTGTTCGTGAGGGTTTCGATCGTGGGGTGACGGCGCAGTACAAGCGGCGATTCGACCCCGTGACCGAGATCGATCACGCTTCCGAAGCTGCGGTGCTGTCGATCATCTCCGAGCATCGACCGGGTGATGCGATCCTTGCTGAGGAGCGGGGGGGCACGATTCCTGGTGGTCGCATCTGGATCGTCGATCCGCTCGACGGGACAGTGAACTTCGTGCACGGCATTCCCCAGGTCGCCGTCAGCGTCGGGCTGTGGGAGGACGATCGGCCCCTTGCCGGTGTTATCTACGACCCTCTTCGTGACGAGTGTTTCTCTGCTGCCCTGGGACGCGGTGCACATCTCAACGGACGTCGACTCCACGCGTCCGAAACGGACAACCTCGAGCGATCCGTCATGGCAACGGGATTCCCATACGACCACGGGGACTACGCCGACGAGTACGCCGCGGTACTCGAGGCCGTCCTGGGTTCCGTCAACGGCATCCGACGATTCGGTTCCGCAGCCCTCGACCTCGCCTGGGTGGCAGCGGGTCGGTATGAGGGCTACTGGGAACTCGGTGTTTACCCCTGGGACCAGGCGGCCGGAATCGTCATCGTGCGAGAGGCCGGGGGTCGCGTGACAGACTTGAACGGCGACGACTCCGTACCGGCGACACCGATGGTGCTGTCCAGCAACGGTCTGGTTCACGATGCCCTTCGAGAGATCATCGAGCCTGCTCTTCCGGATCGCCTGAGATGACCGCCGATCGAAGGCTGCTCGTTGCCGAATCCGTGCGAACACCTCGCGGCATTCCCGGCAACGCGATCCTCGTCGAAGACGGACTCGTAGTTGCCGTGGCCGACCGTCAAACCCTCAGCAGTCCCGGCGTCGCCGTCGAAGAGTACGCCGGTGCCTTCCTGCTCCCCGGTCTGAGGGATGCGCACATGCACCCTGTGACTTATGCCGTCTCACTTACCGGGACTTCCCTCAAGAGCATCACGAGCATCGGAGAGCTCCAGAACACGATCAGGATGGCTGCAGGAGACCTTCCGTCGGGTGAACCGTTGATCGCACTTCGACTCGACGATGAGGTACTCGCAGAGCAGCGCCTCCCCACCCGGATCGATCTCGACGAGGCCGTGCCGGACCGCCCGGTGCTCCTTCACCGCTACTGCGGACACATTGCCGTCGCGAATACGTTCGCCCTCCGTCACACAGGTGTCAACGCCTCTACCCCGGACCCGGATGGTGGTTCGATCGACCGCGATGCCATGGGGGAGCCGACCGGCGTCTTGAGAGAGACCGCCATCAATCTCGTATCGACCCGCCTTGACGCGTCGGGATCTGTCACCGAACAGTCGATGCTCCATGCCCTAACCGGTTTGGCAGGTCTCGGGATCACATCCATCGGCGCAATACTCGGACTCGGCGACGGTCCATGGGCCAGTCTCGGAGATGAGGTGGCGGCCATCGTCGCCGTCGCCGACCGACTCCCGATCAACGTCCACGGCTTCGTTGTCGCTCATAGCGTCGACGATCTCGAGGCGGCCGCCCGGCGTCTGGATACGGCAGGCGATCGGATTCGCTGGGCTGGATACAAGGGGTTCGCCGATGGCAGCCTTGGCGGGCACACGGCAGCGATGTACTCCCCATTCACAGATCGTCCGAACGAGTACGGCACCATGCGGCTGGACGCTTCGGATCGTCTACTCGCCGAAGCGTCGCTCCAGATGGGTGGGATGGTTGCGCTCCACGCGATCGGTGATCGCGCGAACGGAGCGGTCATCGATCTGTACGAGGACCTGGTTGCTGCCGGCACCTCTCCCGAGCGGCTTCGTATCGAACACGCCTCCGTCCTCGCCCCGGCCGACATCGACCGGATCGCGCGCCTCGGCGTGGTTGCGTCGGTCCAGCCTGCATTCCTTGGATCCGAGTCCGAGTGGATCGGCGACCGCGTCGGCCCAGACCGGATCCTCTCGACCTACCCGTTCGCTTCTCTGGACAATGCCGGGGTTCCGATGTGTGCGGGGTCGGACAGTCCGGTCGAGTCGCCCGATCCGTGGGCCGGAATGGCGCTGGCCAGGGACCGAGCCGGGATCATGACGAATGAGGGCCTCCTACCCGATCGTGCGCTGTCTCTCTTCACGGACGGGGCAGCGGCCGCGCTCGGCGAACCGCAGCCCCTCTCTCCCGGCAGTCCCGCGGATGTCATCGCCGTCGACCGGGACCCGGTCGCGAGTGATCCCGAACAAGTGAGGGGCACGGTCGTCCACGAGACCTGGGTTCACGGCGAGCGGGTCGTCGTGGACAGAACGCGTCCGATCTGGAGTAGTTGAGGCGCTTGTGCGCCGGTGGAAAGCATGTCAGCGAGCGATGCCGGCGGCGAATTGCCAACAGTCGGCGCAGAGGTAGCCGGCGTCGTGGAAGCGAGCGTCCTGCTCGACAACCGCCATCCGACAGATGCTGCAGGTACCGGCGACGAAATCACGCGCGGCGTCTTGGAACGGTCCTTCTGACACCGCGAGGTCAGAGACGAGCACGGTTCTGCTGGTTCCTTGCTTCACTCACGGAAGGCTATCGAGGATTGCGACTCATCGAACAAGGGTGCATCGGGCGACCTCGGCCTTCCCGGCGTGAACCTACGCCAGGATGCCCCTCAGGGGTCTGGCGATGTCCTCATACTCGGCATGCCGACCGGTCTCCTCTTTCGAGTAGATGAGACGGTCGTCGAGCATCACTTCGAACCTCCCGCCGCTGGACGGGATCAAGGTGAGTCGGTCAATGGTTCGCTCGAATTCATCGAGCAGCTGATCGGCCGTGCGCACGGCACGGTTCCGATAGCCTCAAACGGCGCAGTATTCGATGCTGAGATTCATGTCGCTCACGCTAGTCGATATCCGAACGGAGCCGTGACCCGAGACGGTTCACCTGCTCAGTCGCAAACGGCCCCATGCTCCGCCGAGCCGACGAGTTTGGCGTACTTGCCGAGCGCACCGGTCGGGTATCGGGGATCCGGTAGCACCCACGCCGAGCGTCGAGTCTCCATCTCTCCTTCGTCGACCAGCAGGTCGAGACGCCGCGCCGGCAGGTCGACTCGAATGCGATCGCCCTCGTTCACGAGACCCATCGGACCGCCTTTCGCCGCTTCCGGGGCAACGTGACCGATGCAAAGACCGGTCGTTCCACCGGAGAACCGACCGTCCGTTATCAACAGGACGTCCTTGCCGAGACCTGCTCCCTTGATGGCCGCAGTGATCGCAAGCATCTCCCTCATCCCCGGGCCTCCGGACGGACCCTCGTAGCGGATCACCACCACGTCTCCCGGGTGCAGATCATGGGCCCAGAGCGCCTCGAGCGCATGCTGCTCGTCGTCGAACACCCTGGCGGTCCCTTCGAAGACGTCGAGGTCGATCCCTGCGATCTTCACGACGGCGCCGCCGGGAGCGAGAGAGCCACGCAGAATCGCGATGCCACCCTCGTCGGCAACCGGCATGGCGAACGGCCGCACCACGTCCTGCTGCTCGGGGAATCCGACCGTCTCGAGGTTCTCCGACATCGTCTTGCCGGTGACGGTGAGAGCGTCTCCGTTGATAAGCCCCTCGTCGTAGAGCGCACGCAAGACCACCGGCACACCACCGATCCGGTCGAGATCCACCATGTGGTAGCGGCCGAACGGCTTGAGATCGCCGACGTGTGGCGTCCTCCGACTGATCCGATCGAAGTCCTCGAGGGTGAGGTCAACACGTGCCTCGTGGGCGAGAGCGAGGAGATGAAGCACCGCATTGGTAGACCCTCCTAGCGCCATCACCACGGTGACGGCGTTCTCGAACGCCTCCCTCGTCATGATGTTCCTCGGACGGATACCGGACCGCAGGAGCTCCATGGTTGCTTCACCCGACTGGCGGGCGTACTCATCGAGCCGCTTGGATACCGCAGGCACCGACGCACTCCCGGGCAAGGACATACCAAGGGCCTCACCGACAGATGCCATGGTGTTCGCCGTGAACATCCCGGCGCATGATCCGACACCCGGGCAGGCTGCCTGCTCGATGCGCAACAGCTGGGAGTCGTCGATAGTGCCCTCGGAATGGGCACCGATTCCTTCGAAGACGTCGACGATCGAGATGTCGACGCCGTCGAGCTTTCCCGGGAGGGATGACCCTCCGTAGAGGAACACGGATGGGAGGTTGTGCCGGGCCGCGGCCATGAGCATCCCGGGGAGCGACTTGTCGCAGCCGGCGATCGAGACCATCGCGTCGAAACGCTCAGCGTGCATGACGAGTTCGACCGAGTCGGCGATGACCTCCCGGGAAACGAGTGAGGCTCGCATGCCCTCGTGCCCCATGGAGATGCCGTCGGAGACGGCGATCGTTGTGAAGACCAACCCCACGCCGCCCGCTTCGTTCACACCTTCTCTGGCTCGAGCGGAGAGCTTCGGACCGGTCAGATTGCAGGGGGTGACCTCGTTGCCGGCGCTCACGACGCCGACCTGGGCCTTGGCGAAGTCGTTCTCGCCGAGTCCGACGGCACGCAGCATCGCCCGGGCACCGGCCTTGGCCGGCCCGTCGGTGACGTCCTGGGAATGGATCTTGATGGGGGTCTCGCTTGGCATGACGCGAGCGTACCCCGTACCGCCGGCTTCGCCGCCGCAGTACTCGGCACGGACTGCGAGCTACGGGCTACGGGTCAGGGTATCTATCGGGAGACCTCCTATAGCCTGTCCACAGTCATGACCACCGACACGTACCCCCTAATCCCCCAAACACCGCCCCCGCCGCCACCCCCACCCGCTCCGACGAAGCGAAAGGGTGGGTTCGCGAAGAAGGCGTTCTTCGCCGTCCTCATCCTCGCCGTCATCGGCGTGTTCGGAACGATCGGGTACCTCAAGTGGACCGAGGGCAAGATCGATCGAATTCCGTCGGAGGAACTGACCAGCCTTGCAACCGTGGCACCGGGGTCTTCAGAACCGCTCAACTTCCTGGTCATCGCCACCGACGATCGCTCGAATCTCCCCGACGACTGGGACGAAAGCGCCTTCGGCGACTTCACGGGTCGGAGGACCGACGTGATGATGCTCGCCCACATGATCCCTGGTGAGCGCATCCAGTTGCTCAGCCTCCCCCGTGATCTCAAGGTCGACATCGAAGGTCACGGAACCAACCGTCTGAACGCAGC
>JAUXCV010000116.1 GCA_030618675.1 Acidimicrobiia bacterium
TTTGGCAGCAAGAGACGAAGGCGCACGGCACGAGGTCGAGACCGAGAAGGGCTCGACCGAAGTGAGAATCACCTCCAGCGTGCGACCGGTGAAGCCATGTGCGACCTTCGGGTTATGAGCTTTCCGGGGCTATTCGTTGGTTCTCGTTGTTGCTCAATAGTGCTCGTGACCTGGGGTTTCGCGGAATCGGCGCGATGGCTGATGCCTATGGATAACCCCCGATACCGCCCCATCCGTTAGAAGATCCGTTAGAAGTCCAGGCTCGATCGCGTCGTTCCGAACCATGCTCGGTGGCGACCTCCGGTCGCCACCAGACGGGCGGTTGAGTTGGCGGCGGTCGGCACCTGACGCAGAATCCTTCAAATAAGTCGAAGGTTTGTGCGATACTGGAACACCAACCTTCAACTGAGCCCCGATGCCGACCGATCGCCGCGATCTCCAGCACAAGCTCCGCCGTCTGGCCGCCACCCAGAGCGGGTACTTCACCGCGGCCCAGGCGCTTGACCTCGGATACTCGTACCCGACCCAGAGCTATCACACCAAGAAGGGCAACTGGCAACGCGTCGCCCGGGGTATCTACCGGCTCCCCGAGTGGCCGGTGGGCGACCAAGACGACCTCGTCAGATGGACGCTGTGGAGCCGAGAGCTCGGGGTGGTCTCCCACGACACCGCTATCTCGATCCACGACCTCGCTGACGTGAACCCCAGCAGGGTGCACCTCACCGTCCCGCCTGGCTTCCGCGCCAAGGCAAAGGGGGTTGTACTCCACCACGCTGAACTAGCCGAAGGCGACGCGTGGGAGCGTGAGGGCTATCGAATCACTACCCCATTTCGAACCGCCATTGATGCCGCGGCGAGCGATCTCAGCCTGGAGCAGCTCACCGAGGTGGTGAGGAGCGTCTCCAAGCTGGCCCCTCACACTGCTCCGCAGCAGCTGAGGCGGGAGGCTGAACGCCGAGGACACCGGGAGGCGCTTCGAATGGAACGAGCCCTCCGCCAAGCAGGTGGACTGTGAGCTACGAGTCTCTCGGCGCCTTCCGACAGGCTCTCGAGCAACGACTGCTCAATCAGGCTCGAGAAACAGACACCGACCTCAACCGGCTACGCCGTCGAGTGGTGTTCGAACGAATCCTGCTCCGCCTGACCGCGAATCAGCCGGGAATGTGGGTGGTCAAAGGTGGCATGGCGGTCGAGCTTCGCATCGGTGATTCAGCTCGGATGACCAAGGACCTCGACCTCAACCTCCGCGCTGACTCAGAAACGGCAAGCAAAGCTCACGGACACCTCATCACGGCCCTGTCGACCGATCTGACCAGCGACGGCTTCCTGTTCGAAGTATCGGAACCCACCGCCCTCGAACCGGACCAAGCAGGCCGACCCGGATGGCGCTTCAGCATCTCCGCCGGTTTGGCGGGAAGGAACTTCGCCACGGTTCGAGTCGACGTTGTCGCCAGAACCGATGAGCTGACAAGCACCGAGACGCTGCCGGTGACCTCCCTGCTGTCTTTCGCCGGCTTCGAGGACTTCGAGATCGAGGCAGCCGACGTTGCCCAGCAGTTCGCCGAGAAGCTTCACGCCATGACCCGGCCATGGGACAATCGAGACAACACCAGGGTCAAAGACCTGGCCGACATGGTCGCGTTCATCAACGGTGGGCTCGATCCAGCAAGAGCGATTCGCGCGACCCAACATGTGTTCTCGGTTCGCGGTACTCACTCCGTTCTGGAGGAGTTGCCCGATCCACCTCTCTTCTGGAACGAGGACTATCCCGCACTTGCTGCCGAACTCGCGCTCAGTGAAGCCAGCCTCGATCAGGCGATGATCACCCTCCGAGAGTTCTGGGCCAACGCCCGGACCACGGCGAGCTAGGAGACTGCCGAGCAATGCGATGTTTGGTGACTGGTTGATCCCAGGTTGGTAACGATGCTCGTTGAATCCTTGGGGCGTGCTTGCTGAGACTCTCCACCCTGTGATAGGGATCTCCGTAGTCGGTGGCGGTTCGCGGGTTGTCAGCCGGGGTGGAGGGCCCATCCGTCGGAGTTCCAGACGAGTCCGAGGTTGATGAGCCGTCGCAGGTTGATGGTTGCTGCCCTGGTGGTGAAGGCGATGCGGTTGCGTTCGACGCCTCGGTATCTGACTCTGCGGTGTCCGTTCGCAACGATCCATGCAATGGAGCGTTCGACCATGGGTCGATATTGTCGACACTCGTCGAGGTCGTCTCCGTCTCGCCATCGGGCGCGGGCTTGGGCGAGGAGTTGGTCGTGGTCACCGACGCTGAAGACCCTGCCCACAGCAGCTGTCGTGCAACGCTCCCGAACCGGACAGTCCCTGCATCAGGCACCGAAACGGGCCTGCCCGCCGGCGTTGATCGGGACAGTCGCTGCGTTGGGACAGGTGACCGTGCGTTTGTCGTAGTCGATTGTGAAGTCGTCCCTCACATAGTGGTCGTCGTCGAGTCTCGGGTTGCGTTGAAGCGGCAGAGGCTTGATCACAGCAGCGTGTTTGGCATCTTTGAGATTGGCACGCACCTCACCGGACGCGTATCCCGAATCGGCCAGGACCGTCAAACCCGAGTCCTCGCCGTCGAGAAGGTCAACGCCGATGGGCCCGTCCCCGATATTCGCCGGGGTCAGGGCACACGCCGTGATGATTCCCGTCTCGAGTTCAACAGCGATGTGGGCCTTGTATCCGTCGCGATAACTGGATCGGGGCTTGTGCATATGTCTCGTTTCGGGATCCACTGTTGAGACGACACGGTCGTTGGCAACCCGACGGGCGATCCGCCACGTTCCCTCCTCGTCTCCTTCTTCGACGTCCTGGCCTACAACCAGGGCAAGGAGCGCGACAAGTTGGGTCTGATCGTGTCAAGTGCGACACCGTCGACCGCATCCAAGACGGCCAGAGCATCGCCGACGAGGGCGGTGACGAGCTCGTCACGAGCAATCGGGTCGTCCCACGCACACGCCGGTTTCCCACCGGCCTCGTAGTCATGACCGGACACGTCAACCGTAGATGCAACAGGGACTGTCCCGCGGACCCGGCGGATCACCAACGCCAACTGCGTCACCGTGTCCTGAGTCGCCACCGCGTCATCGAGCAGCGTCGAATCCAGAGCCCGACGAGTCCGTTTCGTCAACACGCCCGTGTCTGAACGCGTCCGGGTTTGTCGGAGATCGCTTCGTCTGTGTCCGGCCATCTCGGCCGATTCCGACAGAATCCGCGCGCCATCAGAGTATCCCGTGTACAGGAATCAGGTCGGGGTCCGGTTCCCTTGTTCTTCTACCGATCCTTCTACCGGGTTCCGAACGTCGGAGTCTGGAAAGGAAGACGATCATGAAAGGCTACGTAGCAAAGCAGGGCGACCGTTGGTACGCGGTCATCTACGAAGGACTCGACCCGGTCACCGGAAAGGAACAGCGCAGCTGGCACCCCGCCGGCACGAGCCGCGAGGATGCGGAGCGACTCGCTGCTCGTCTCGCCAAGGAGTTGAACGGCCGCAACGACGAGGGACGCTCACTCAGCTTCGGGGCCTACCTGACGACCAGGTGGCTGCCCGGCAGGAAGCTCGAGTTGGCTTGCTCCACGTGGGCTGGGTACCGCCGAAAGATCGACCGGCACATCCTCCCCACCCTCGGCAAAGTGTCGATCCGGCGCCTGAAACCTCATCATCTCGAAGCCCTGTATGACCAGAAACTGCACCCGACCGACGGCCGGAAACCACTCGCGCCAAAAACGGTATTGGAGATCCATCTCATCATCCGAGGCGCCCTCAACGACGCCGTCCGAAGGGGCATCGTTTCACGCAATACTGCGTTCGTGGCTCACGCTCCGAAGCTCAGAGCGATCCCCAAGGTCGAACAGAAGGCATGGACGGCCCAACAGTTGCAGAGGTTCCTGCGTGCAGCGGCAGGGCACCGGCTGTTCCCCGCACTGTGGCTCATCTCAACCACCGGGATGCGACGCAGTGAACTGCTCGGTCTGCAATGGCACGACATCGACCTCGAAGCAGCCACGCTGTCGATCAACCGCGGACTCGTCTCCATCGCCTACGAGACACACATATCACGGGGCAAGACCAGCAACTCACGACGAGCGATCGACCTCGACACCACCACCGTTCGAGTGCTCTCGGCGTGGCGTGACTGGCAGCAGATCGAACAGGCCGTCGTCGGTGCCGAACCAACCGGGTGGGTGTTCACCAACTCCGCCGGCGAGCCGATCCATCCCCACTCGATCTCACAGACATTCGAGAGGATCGTCAAACGGGCCGGTGTCCCGAAGATCAGGCTGCACAACCTGAGGCATACCCATGGCACGCTGCTCATCAAAGCCGGGATACCAGTCAAGGTCGTCTCGGAGGGGCTCGGACACGGCAACCCGGTGTTCACTCCGGTGGGTAGGTTCGGCCCTTGTTCGGGGCTGTACGGCCCGTGTGATAACCGGGAGTGATGATTGGGGTTGTATGCGCCATTTGAGGCTCTCGGTGTTGCTTTGACTAGCAAGCATCAACACATACGACCGATACGACAGGGTTCAGCAAGAACAACACTGATTCGCCTTGTCGACGACCTACAACGCGAAGGTGCTCGGGCCTATGACCCGAGCACCCCTCGAACACGTCGACTCCCGTTACGGGTTCATGATCCCGTCCAGGAAGTCCAGCGCCACTTCCGTATCCATCCGATATGTCGTGTCGAGCGCCTTGCACGGAGCGTCCCCGCCGACGGTGATCGACGCGATGATGTTCGTCTCCACATCGTTCAACCAGATGAAGTGTGGGCCACCCGAGTCGCCGTAGCAGGTGCCGCCGTCACCGGTCGACGGAGTCATCGGCAACCTCAGCCACGCCTTTGTCAGCGAGTTAAAGCCCTGGTCGACCTTGTTGCGATCCATGTTGGGGAGGATGCTCGCGAACGCCCCCTGCTGGGTGTCACGAACGGTGCCGTACCCCACGGCCGTGAACGTCGTGTCCTTGAGGACGTGATCGGCCTTCAGTCCGTCGAGCAGGCCCTCTGTCGGTAGCTGCGCCGTCGGCAGACCGGTAGTTCCGACTAGCTTGATCAGACCTACGTCGTGAGCGTCATTGGACCTAGGCATACCGTACTCAGGATGGACGTAGTGGGCGCTTGCCGCATAGGAGTTGCCGCCAGAGGCGATCGTCGGATCGAACGTCACGACAAATGTGGAGCCTGGGAAGCGAACCTGCGTGTAGTACTCCCAACCAGCCAGACAATGCGACGCGGTCAGGAACCAGCCACCATCGAGCAGTGTGCCGGAACAGAACTGGTACAGCCCAGCCTCTTGCTCTATATCGGAGTTTGCTGGAACGTCCAAAACCAAGGAACCCACGAACGGATGATCGGTGCCATCAGTTTCACCGTTCGTAATCGCTGATGCCGATGCGATACCAAGCGCAGCGATCAGCATCATGGAGATGAGCAGCACCCCGAAACGGTGCCTGCCTCGTAGTTGCGAACTGGACATACGTCTTCCCCTTCGTATGGTCCCCTGTTGGGGCTTCCCCACCGACACTACTCGCAGGACCCAAAGCCGGGGAGAGGAACCAGCAACGCCGATGTCCACGGCATAGCTCTAGCGTTGACCTGGACGCCCCCAGGCCTCGGTGAACCGGTCCGGGTTCACCGGAGACTGTTTCGTTTGAGTCCGACCACGTCGGAGCCACCGGTGCCTTCGAAATGCCTGGTTCGCTTCGATCTGTGGTTCCTGGTTCTTCTACCGATCCTTCTACCGGGTTCCGAGAGCGGAGTCCGGAAAGGAATACGATTGTGAAAGGCTAT
>JAUXCV010000063.1 GCA_030618675.1 Acidimicrobiia bacterium
TACGCGCTGCACTTACAATGTACGAATCGAATCGATGAGGATCGGGCCGGCCCGCCCTTGGGCCGGTCTCGCTACAGAGAGGGAAAACACGATGAAAGCGATCACCCAAGACGAGTACGGGGCACCCGAAGACGTCCTGATGCTCAAACAGATGGAGAAGCCAACGGTCGGGGACGACGACGTGCTGGTGCGCGTCCGGGCGGCCGGCGTCCATATCGGTGACTGGCTCGTTGCGAGCGGCCTGCCGTACGTGATCCGATTGGGCTACGGGCTGAGCAAGCCGAAGACCAGCGTTCCGGGAATGGAAGTCGCGGGGATCGTTGAAACGGTCGGCAAGAACGTGAAGCAGTTCCGGTCGGGCGATGAGGTGTTCGGGTTCTGCAGAGGCGGTTTCGCCGAGTATGCGTCCGTCTCTCAATCTGCACTGGCGCTCAAACCGGCCAACACCACGTTCGAGCAAGCTGCGGTCGTACCTATCTCGGGATTCACCGCCCTTCAGGCCATTCGCGATCAGGCGGAAGTACAACCCGGACAGAAGGTCTTGATCATCGGTGCGTCGGGAGGCGTGGGTACGTATGCCGTACAGATCGCCAAGGCGTGCGGCGCAGATGTGACGGGCGTGTGCAGCGCGAGGAACGTGGACATGGTCCGGTCTATCGGTGCAGACCACGTGATCGACTACACCCGGGAGGACGTCGCTCAGAGTGGGAAACGTTATGACGTGATCCTCGACATGGCCGGGAACCGTTCACTGTCGGATCTCCGAGGCGCTCTCACACCCAATGGGACGCTCGTGATCGTCGGAGGTTCGGGCGGCCGCTGGCTGATGGGCTTCGGGCGCACGCTCAGAGCGGTCGCACTGTCACCGTTCGTGAGCCAGAATCTGCGCCAGTTCATGTCAAAGGAACGGGGAGAGGATCTGATCACTCTCAAGGAACTCATCGAAGACGGGAAGGTCACGCCGGTCATCGACAGAACATTCCCGTTGAGCGAGGCACCGGAGGCCGTTGCGTACGTCGGGCAGAGACACGCCCAGGGGAAGACCGTCGTCACCGTTTGAACGGACACCTTCCGCTGGACGTGGGACCCGCGCCGGCGTGAGCACGAAGATCGCGACCCCCTGCATTCGCCGTGTGGCTCCTGGCGAGGGGAGGAGTCCAACGGGTGGCGCTTCGGTAGGTACCGGAGACCAACCCGCTGGACGCAGGCTTCCACGCGTGGGAGCGGTCGGCCGGTATCATCGCGATCCCCCTGCCTGGAGACGCCATGTGGATCCCGCCGATCGTGGTTCGCCGAGTCTTCCTCGACCCACTTGTGTTCGTCATCGCCCTCGTGGTCGTGATCCTCAGTCCGTTCTTCTTCGCTGTCGCGTTCGTTGGAGATCTATTCGTTCCAGGGCAGTGGAAGATGCTTCGACTCACGAAACTCGTTGTCACGTTCATGTTCTACGAAGTGCTCGGTCTCATCACGGCGTTCAACCTGTGGATCATCGCCGGCTTCGGCAGGAGAATCCACACACCGAAGTTCCAGAAGGCTCATTACGGCGTCCTCGGGTGGTGGATCACGGCCGTGTCCAGGGCCGTGCAGTCGGCCCTCGGCCTCACTATCGACGTTCCAGAGAACCCACCGATCGACGGTCCGATCATCGTCTTCAGCCGTCACGCCGGACCCGGTGATTCGATCTTCCTCGCCGGGACGCTCCTTCACGATTTCGATCGGTATCCGCGGATAGTCGGGAAGAAGGAACTCGAGTTCGCACCGTTCTTCGACATCATGGGACACCGACTCCCGATGCGGTTCATCCGCCCCCACCCGAGGCGACGCGAACTCGCCGTTGAGGCCGTTCACGACGCCGCTTCGGGGATGGGGCCGAAAGACGCGTTCGTGCTGTTCCCCGAGGGTGGGAACTTCACACCGAAGCGGCGGACGCGCGCCATCGAGAGTCTGGATCGACACGGCATGACCGATCGAGCCGAGGCAGCCCGGGGGTTGAAGAATCTCTTGCCTCCGCATCCGACGGGAGCACTGGCAGCGATCGAGGAAGCGCCCGATGCCGATGTCGTATTCGTTGCGCACACCGGAACCGAAGACCTGACGTCGATGGGTGTCATCTGGGCCGGCATGCCGTTCGATCGCACGATCAAGGCGAACTACTGGCACGTCGAACCGGTCGATGTTCCCGACGGCGTCGATGCCCAGACCACCTGGCTCTACGAGCAGTGGGCATTGATCGACACGTGGATCAGCGAGAATCGAGATTCGGCGAGCAGGGAGGGTACGGCATGACTCCGCCCGAGGTTGCCTTCGTGCTGGGCGGCGGCGGGCACAGGGGGGCGTACGAGGTCGGGATGCTGACGGCGCTCACAGAGCAGGGCATCCGCCCGGATGTCGTCCTCGGAACATCGATCGGAGCCGTCAACGGCGCGGCGATTGCTCGCAGTCCGAACACCGATGGTGTGGCATTGCTTGAACAGGCATGGATCGACCTGAACTTCGGCGATGTGTTCCCCGGAAGCCTATGGAGCCGGGCACGTTCCGCGGTGCGGCAGCGCACCTATCTCCACGCCAACGACCAGTTGAGGGAGTGGTTGGAGGGTCTGCTCGACGACGATGCGTTCGAGGACCTTGCCGTGCCGTTCCAGTGTGTGGCGGCGTGCATCGAGGACGCTTCGGAGCAGTGGTTTGCGTCCGGCTCATTGATCGACGCGATCCTGGCGTCGTCCGCTGTCCCCGGCCTCCTCCCACCGGTCGAGATCGCCGGAAAGCACTTCGTTGATGGAGGCGTCGTCAACTCGATCCCGATCTCGCGGGCCTATGAAC
Organism: Acidimicrobiia bacterium; assembly: GCA_030618675.1. Classification (GTDB taxonomy): domain Bacteria; phylum Actinomycetota; class Acidimicrobiia; order Spongiisociales; family UBA5794; genus JAHEEL01. The sequence goes on from JAUXCV010000063.1 coordinate 2,821, forward strand.
TCGGCGCGAAGACGATCTACGTCATGCACGTTGGGCATGTAGACGATGCGCTCGAGGTCCCGACGGCGCCCTGGGATGTGGCGGTCGTCGCGTTCGAGATCGCCCGACGCCATCGCTTCGCTACCGACCTTGCCTCAGTTCCGGATGGCACCACGGTGCACGTGCTCCCCACCGGGGCAGAGGAAGGCCGCTACAACGACCCTTCGAAACTCAACTACGGGAAACTGTCCGAGGCTCGGCAGCAGATCGACAGTGCCTACGAAGCTTCGCTCGCGTACTTGACCGGATCCGACCATACGCCCGCCATCGTGCCGGGTTGATCTCAGCGATGTCGGGCCACCCGTCGACCCGGCCGGTATAGTTGCAGGACGGCCCCGAACCAAGGAAGGTGCGACGTGGCAACCAAGAAGGAGAGCCTGGAACGGCTCAGCACAGTTCGGCTCTTCGAGGATCTGAGCAAGGCAGACCTCACGTACATCCTCAACATCTCCAAGACCGTCGAACACGATGAAGGCCACACGATCATCACCGAAGGCACCAGTGGCGCCGGTTTCCACCTCATTCTCGACGGCGAAGCGCGCGTGGTGCGTCGCGGGCGGACCCTCGCCCGCATTGGACCCGGCGACTACTTCGGCGAGATGTCGATGATCGACGAGGGGCCTCGCAGTGCCACGGTTATCGCTACGACGCCCTTGACCACGCTCAGCATCCTGGCGTGGGACTTCCGACCGCTGGTGAAGAGCCGGCCCGCGATGGCATGGAAGCTGCTGGTTCATCTCACAGGCCGACTGAGAGAAGTACAGAAGCAACAGGACTCGATTCGCGCCTGACGGAGTAGCCCTCGACTCACGTTGTGGAGACGAGCGACTCCAACTCATCGAATCGAACTTGCTCCCGGACTGCTCCGAGGGATTCAACCGACGAGCGAATCGCGCCGAGGACGGTGTCCGCTTCGTCGATCCTGCCGGAGAGCCGCAACGCATCGATGAGGACGAGTGCGGCGCGGACCTGATCCCATCTCGCCCCGAGATCGCCGAAGCCGTCTACCGCTGTGGTGAGGATGATGGACGCCCTCTCGACGCTGCCGGAAACCAGCAGCCACTTGCCTTCGAGCGCGTCGGCGGCATGAGCCAGCGCCTCGAGTCCCATGCGGCGTGCGTGGTCGCGTGCTTCGGCGACGAGATCAGGAGTCTCGTCCCACAACTCCATCGCTCCGATGACGTCACATCGAGCGTGGAGGAGCAGTCCCATGCGCGTGCCCCGTCGCCACGTCGTCTCGGTGAGCAGCCGTAGGGCATCTTCTCCTTTGCCGCGACGGGCAAGAATCGGCGAGACGTACGAAGCCCACTGGGCGAGAGGAACGATGTCGCGATCGCGGGGCTCGGCGTTCTCGTGCAGGGCCACGAGCAGTGCGAGAATTCGATCAGCGGTGTTCGTGTCCCCACGCGCATCCGATACCGCAGCCGCCGTGGCGTATAGCGGCGACACGAAGTTGGGTGGCTCGTCGACTCGATCCCCGAGCAACTCGCGCACGATCTCGAGATCGGCGAGAACTCCGTCCCAATCACCGAGTCGATATCTCGAAACACCTCTCCACGTCATGCAATGCAGGGCTGCACCCGCGGCCTCGCCCCTCGCTTGGCTGAATCCGCTGACGGCGTAGCGGTAGGCATCGCGATACCGCCCTACGTGGAAGTTCGTCCATCCCCCCATCGCATAGATGTCTGTCCGCTCCCACAGATCGTCGATGTGAGGAGCAAGTTCGAGACGACGTTCGGTGACTTCGCGCGCCCTGCCGTATCGCCCTGCGGCGAGTTCGTTGGCGGCTACTCCGTCGAGGGCTCCTGACTCCAGATCCGGGCGGCCAAGACGCGCAGCCATCTCGGCGCCTTCGGTGCCCGCGCGCAACGAATCCTCCGGGGACACAAGCGGCGCCGCCCGTTGTGTCATCGATCGCGGGAACGCATGCTGCCAGAACGCTTTGACAGTGAGGAGACGCGCGCGCTCAACCGAATCGCCTTCGCCGACGTGAGCGAATCCGAGATCCAGATATCGCGAGATCGTTTCCTCCGATGGAACAGACTGCATCGTGCCCGGCCACCGGATCGGTGTCTCGAGCGCCCGACCACAGAGCCGCGCGATCTCACATCGGTCGCTCGGATTCGACTCGACGAGCAGATCGATGGAGCGCCGGAGATGCAGCCAGGTCTCATCGCCCTCGTATCCGAAGAAGTAGGCCAATCCCAGTGTCTCCTCCGCTCGCTGCTCTTCCTCCGTCGTCGTTGCCAACTCGAGAGCCTCACGGGCCTGTCGCTTCGCGATGTCGAGGGCCGTCCTACGCGTCGACTCATCGGAAGCCTGCGTGAGCGCTTCGAAAGCCTTCGATCGGCTGGCTTCGAGATCCGATGGGGAAACGCTGTTGTCTGCCAAAGCGCCCTGATGCGCCTGGTACAGGTGGTAGGCGAGAACATCGATCACCTCGCTGCGCCGATCTGCTGCGGTCTTCTCGATCCATTCCGCAGCCCGGCGGTGGAGCGCCGTTCGCTCCTTTCGCCCAAGGCTCTCATACGCGACATCCCGAGTGAGGCCGTGCTTGAACAGGTACTCGTGCTCGTTGCCCAATGTGGAGCCGAAGCAGGCGATCACCAACTCCCGGTCTTCGAGACGATCGAGGACCTGGGCCACCCCGTCCGGCGGCGCGGCAAGGAGTGTGCCGAGGACGCCGGTCCAGAAGACTCTGCCGACGACGGCTGCGCACTGCAATGCCCTCTTCTCGTCGGGTGCCAGCAGATCAATGCGAGCGGCGATGACGGCTTGCACGGTGTCCGGGATATCGACATCGCCGATCTCCGCGGCCGCATGCCAAACACCCTCCGAGCGAACGATGCTTCCCTCATCCGCCAATCGGCGGAGAATCTCCTCGATGAAGAACGGATTTCCCTCTGCTCGATTCAGGATGTCCCGCCGTAGGCCCTCCGGGAGAGCACTGTCCTCGAGCACGAGATCGAGAAGCATGCTCGACTCGGTCGTGGTCAACGGGTCGAGCATGAGGCTGGAGAATCGCCTGCGCCCACCGCCCCATCCCGGCCGGAGATCAGTCAGCTCCGGTCGGGTTGGGCAGAGGAACAGGGCAGGACCGGCGATTCGGTCTTCGAGTTCTTCAAGCAGATCGAGAAGAACCCGATCGGCCCAATGCATGTCTTCGATGATCACCACGATCGGCGAGCGGAGGGTCATCGCTGTGAAGAACGACCGCCAGGCGCCGACGATTTCCGTGCGAATCTGGCGAGGCGACAGACCCCGAAGGTCGCGGCTCGGGTCGTTGATGCCTGAGGCGAAAGCAAGGACGGCTGCAACACGCTCATGATCGGCGCCCCGCTCCGTAGCCAGAAGCTCGTCAGCGGTCTTGCGGATCTTGGTCAGTTTGAGATCCGGCGGATCATCATCCAGCAAGCCGGCCTGGGCCTTGAGGATCTGGATCATGGCACCGTACGCAAGATCTTCTCCGTACGGAAAGCACCTCCCTCGCATGACGATCGGGGTTGGCTGAAAGGTCTCGAGAGACGCCACGAACTCGTCAACGAGCCGGGTCTTTCCCAGTCCAGCGGCACCATAGACCGTGACGAGATGCGGCTGACCATCGAGCACGGCCCGCTCGAACAAGGTCATCAGCAGGGCTCGCTCGTTGTCGCGGCCCACGAGTTGCGCGCTCGTCAGCGAGTGGCGCGACCGATCGGATTCGATCGATCCAGCCAATTCGAAGACGTGAATGGGCTGCTCGCGGCCTCGAAGCTGCAACATTCCCTCGTCTTCGAAGCCGAAACCACGGCTAGATCTCACGGTTCGCTCCGATACGAGGATCTGCCCGGGCTGCGCTGACTGCTCGAGGCGGGCGGCGACATTCAATACGTCGCCGTGCAATGTCCCATCGATAGAGGTGCCGGGGCTCACAAGGAGTTCACCGGTGTTGATCCCGATTCTCACCTCGAGGCTCAGGTCGTGGCTGGCTGCGAGTGACGTGTTCAGTTGCTTCAGACGCGCCCTCATCTTCTGGGCGCAGCGCAGCGCCCGGATCGGGTCGTCGTCGTGAGCGACGGGTACGCCGAACACCGCCATGATGGCGTCGCCGATGTACTTCCCGACCGTGCCACCGAGGTCGTGGATCTCTTCGGTCATAGCGTCGAGGAACCCGCCGAGGACTTCCTTGAGGCTTTCGGGGTCGAGTCGTTCCCCGAGTCCGGTGGCACCCGTGATGTCTACGAACAGCACCGTCGCCAGTTTCCGTTCGGGCCCCCTGTCCACGACGGTCAGCGGTACTCCACACGATGGGCAGTAGTCGGCATCTGCGGAGAGCGGTGAACTGCACGACGAACACACCAACGGCAAGCGATTCCCACACTCGAGGCAGAAACTGGCCCTCTCCGGGTTGACTGCACCACAAGCCGCGCACGTCTGCTGCATGACGTCGAGTCTACAGACGCGGATCCGGTCCCTTGGCCTGCGTCACCGCGAGGCCTTGCGGGAATCCGGCGTGTCAGCAGGCCGCAACAGGGCAGATCTGTTGCACAAGGTCGCCCTATCGGGAGTCCGCCGTGCGCCTCCTCGGACGCCTCCCGAAATCCCGAGCGGTCGCAGGGGCGAACAACAGGCCGACGATCGTGAGATTGGCGACACCCGTGAGCATGCCTACCCAGGCTGAGGGAGCTGGAGGATCGCCGGCGAAGCCGCCCAGCGCGACCGAGATCGTCAAGAGCCCCAGCAACCCGTAGATCACGAAACCCGCCTCGCGTGCCCACTCGCGGCGGAAGGCCAACCCGACGACGATGATCGCGCTGACGAGAACGACGGTGCCGATCACGACCCCGATGATGGCGGAAGCATTCGCGGCGACCGATCCCGCGTCCGTCCCGGTGCCCGGGGTGGCAAATGACAGGGCTCCCCTGCCGAAATCACCGTCGAGTCGTTCCGGGTTGATGGCGCCGAGCAGCGACTCCACAGCCACGTAGCCGAACGAAGCCGTGAGCGTCAGTGCGATGAGGACCGCTGTGACGGTAGTGCCGTGCGCTCGCAGCCAGGACGTCATGTTCCAAGCCTAGTGACGGTGGGCTACCGATCTCCCTGGGCATGCGGGTTGAGCGAGCGCTCGTGCTCATCGTTCAGGACGGCGAGAACTCCTTCGATCATCTGGGCCGACTGGTACGAGTAGCCGAGGTCGAAGATGTGCTGAGCGCCCGGGAACTCCATGTAGACGACCCGTTTCTGCGAGACGTCCTCGAGTCGTTCAACGAACGCTCTCGCCTCCACCACTGGGGCAAGGGAGTCGCGGTCGCCCTGAGAGATGACGAACGGCGGAACATCGGGATGGATCCGATCGAGCGGTGACATCTCCGCGAACTTCTCCGGCTCGTCGTCGAGGAACGCTTTGATGACGAGGGGTTCCATGAGCATGGGTACGAACCGGGCGGTCTGGAC
>JAUXCV010000431.1 GCA_030618675.1 Acidimicrobiia bacterium
CGCGGCGGCGAACGCCTCGTCGGCGCCCAAGCCAACGACGATCAGGAACGACGTCAGCACCGCTTCGGCCACACCGATGCCCCCGGGGATCGGCACAAGACCCGCGAGAAGGTTGGTTGCGACGGTGACAACGAGGGCTACGACGAGGGGTAAGGGAGCGCCGATCGCGTGAAGGATGAACCAGAGGGTGATGGCGAGGATCGTCCGTGATGCCAGATTGCTACCGAGCAGCCCGAACGTCCTCTTCGGGTCCTTCAGAAGGCTCCAGAGCATCGCCCAGGCATCCTTGAGGGGAGGCAGTACGGTCTTGCGAAGTCGCTCGATGCGGAGGATCGCGATGATCAACCCGACGATCAAGACCGTCACGATCAACAGAATGGGACCCCAGTTGATGGCCTCTGTGTCGAGGTCGAGGGACAGATCCGTCGCGATGAGGGCAACGAGGAGGATCCCCGCTTCGGTCACGAATCCGGCGATACCGTCGAGCGCACCCTGGGTGAGGGCGAGCGTCGGCGACACCCCGTACTTCCTGAGGAACAGGGCGTTCATCGTGACGCGTCCTGCAGCACTCGGAATCGCAAGGCCGATCCATTTGACCGAGACCTGGAGAACGACGAGAGGCTTGAGAGGGAGCGCGTAGCCCGTGGCGTACAACATGCCGGTCGCGTCGAAGAAGAAGGCGAACTGGCCGACGAAGAACCCGACGAAGATCCAGACCCATGCCGCACTCTCGACGACGTCCCAGACGGCGGCGAAATCGATGTCGACCATCATCCCGATCAGGGCGTACGCCGCGACAAGGGACAGCACCGGCATGATCAGATCCTTGGGCTGTACGCGTCGCAGTTTCGCCGGCTCGGGCAGATCGGCACCCGTCGACGCTGCAATGGCGTCGCGCAGGTCTGACACGAGGACCTTCGGCTTGTCTACCAGCCCACGCTGGGATCGTGTGAGGCCCGGAACCTGGAGATACGCCAAAGCTGCGACCACGGATTGGTCGCCGAGACCGGCACACGCAGCGGTGACGGCGTCCTCGGCGCCAACCTCGACCGCCGTCGAGTAGAGCAAGGACACGACGTCGAGATCTAATCGCACGTCGCTTGCGCTCAGCGACGCACCGGTGAATCCGCTGATCACCGGCCGACCGGCGTCGATCGTCACGACATCCAACGTCAGGCCACCATGAGCGATCTCAGCATCGTGGAGTTGGCCAACCTCCAGCCATACCGCGGTCAGCATCTCGATCGAGATTGCATCGTCCTGGATCGCGGCGCCGCGTTGAGTTGTGGCCAGCAACGCCATGTCTTCCCCGCCCAAGCCCACCGCGAGCATCTCGGGAGTCGAGACCCCGTCGCGCTGTGCCGAGAGCAGAGCGAGTGCTTCGTGCTCGACGGCCTGAAGTCGACTCGAGGTGTAGGTCTGTCCAACCTGGCGGTACCAGAGGGCTCGCCATGCCCGGGCGATCCGCTGCGAGCCGACTGCATCGCGACCGTAGGCCTTGACCTCGATGCGGGTTCCGTCATCGAGGGACCCGGTAAGGCGGCGCACACCCCAGGACCGGTCGGGCGCGAGTTCCAGATCGGCGATCCGGAGACCGAGGTCCCCCAATCCGGCCGTGACAGCGGCCCGGTCCGGGTAGCCCATTGGAGAACCGAATACGAGGAGGACCCCGCCGCCGACGAGAAGGCCGAGGCCGATGCCACCGACGGCGTCACCCGGCAGGCCGATCCCGAGTCCGAAACCCGAGATGGCGACCAGGACGATCATCAACCACCCGAACCGCCTCACAGGTCGAGCGAGGTGGGGAGCGGAGACGGTGATCACGCCGGTCAGGACCGCCACTCGCAGGATCGGGAACGTGAATCCGCCTTCTCTGTCCACGAACTCCGGGAAGACCGTTGGGATGGATCCATCGAGCCACCAGATGAAGAAGAGGATGAC
>JAUXCV010000412.1 GCA_030618675.1 Acidimicrobiia bacterium
CAGGGGTATCCGGCGACCGCCCGTTCGTAGGAGATCTCCGGTTTTCCGTTCTGGATGCGGCAGACGTCCGTTGACGTGCCGCCCATGTCGAACGCGATGATGTGGGCCCGACCGAGCGCCGTTCCGATCGCCGCGGCGGCGACGACGCCGCCGGCCGGGCCGGAGAGCAGGATGGATGCCGGGAGTGCCACTGCATCGGATCCACTGATCAGACCACCCGACGAGCGCATTACGGCGATGGCGTCTGCGAGTCCGCCCGAACGCACGCCGGCCTCGAGTCTGGCGAGGTAGTCGGCAACAACCGGCGTGAGGTACGCGTTCAAGACGGTCGTCGATGTTCGCTCGAACTCGCGAAACTCGGGAACCACATCGCTCGACAGCGAGACGGCGACGTCCGGTGCACGTCGCTCCACGTCGCGCCCGATCTCCTGTTCCTGAGATGGGTCTTCGTAGGATCGGAGGAGGCTGACGGCGATGGCTTCGATGCCGGCAAGATCCGCATCTGCGAGATTCGAGACGCGGTCGCCTCTTTCGACGAGCGGTTCGGGCCGATCGGCGAAGGGGTCGTAGAGACTCGGTCGGTCCTGGCGGCCGATCTCGATGACATCCTCGAAACCGGGGGAAGTGACCAGCAACGTTCGGGCTCCCGTTCGCTCCAGGAGGGCATTCGTTGCTGCTGTCGTGCCGTGAAGGAACGCCTCGACGTGTTCGGTGAGTTCGGTCGCGCCCTGGAGCACGGCCTCGCTCTGATCTGCAGTCGTCGTCAGTTTCGCCGTGCGGATCTGCGAACCGTCCCAGAGGAACAGATCCGTGAACGTGCCTCCGACGTCGACTCCGAGGATCACAGGGGCGCGCTCCGCGCGCAGACGACAGACCACAGACAACAGGCAACAGTCGGACAGGCGTCTGCCGGGGTCCTGCTGTGGTCTGTGGTCTGTCGTCTGTGGTCTTCGACCGGCATCCTCGAGGCACTAGCCTCTGGAGGGATCATGACAGTACGGATATCCAATACACCTAACCCCAATGCGCTCAAGTTCACCGTCGGCGTCGATGTCGGTGGTCCCGCCACGTTCGTTGCCGGTGGCGACATCGACGATCCCGCGTTCGCTTCGCTGGTCGCCATCGACGGCGTCACGAGCGTATTCATGACGGCCGACTTCGTGACCTTGTCCAAGACGCCGGATGCGTCGTGGGATGTGATCGCTCCGCAGGCGACCGGAATCCTCGAGGAGCGATTCGGAGACCGGTAGAAGGTCAGGGCCGCCGTCCCCTCACGATGATCCAGGGGAGCGTCAGAACGATGGGGAACCGCGTCGGCGGTTGCAGTGACGCATTCATCCGCTTGAGCAGCCGATCGAGTGAAGCCGGGTCGAGTACCGCCGTCCCCGGCCAGATCCCGGAGCGAACCGCCTCTACGCCCTCCGCTGCGGAACCGATCACCGCGACCGGGAGGTCGGCTTTGGTCTCGGTCACGTCCCGCAGACCCGCCCGCACAGCATCGACGCCCAACCCGTCGGTCGATCGGTATCGATAGCGGGCATCGGCCGACACCCGGGGATCGTTCTGGTAGAACAATCCGTAGCGCCGGGCCGCCGGCATCGAACCGGTGAGCGCCTTCGCATCGATATCGCCGAGCCAAACGGTGCCGTCGGACCGGACCACCCGCATCGCCTCTTCCACCACCGAACCGACCTCGGCCGGCGTCTCCCATGCCGAGAGGATCACAGCAGAGTCGAACGAGCCGGCATCGAAACCGGTCTCACTCGGAGTGGCGCCGACCGGCACAGGACCGACGCCCAGCGTCGCCACACCCGGTGCCATGCCTCCTGTGGGCTCGGGAAGTTGATCGGCGAGTACCTCAGCGTGAGGACCGATCAGGAGTGAGTCGCTACCTCGTGCGGCCCCCAGGTCGATCATGGTCGAGGTCCAGGCATCACGGAGAGTTCGCTGTTGCTGCATGAAGGCCAGCGTAGTTGTTGCTCGACGTGGTTCGGCGTCCTACGCACCGGGG
>JAUXCV010000042.1 GCA_030618675.1 Acidimicrobiia bacterium
TCATTCGACATCGTCTCTCAGGTCGACATGCAAGAGGTCCGCAACGCCGTCGATCAGTCGATGCGCGAGGTCGTGAACCGCTACGACTTCAAGGGCACCGACACCAGGATCGAGATCACCGACGAGGGCATCACCGTCGAGTCGGCCTCCGACCATCGGGTCGAAGCCGCCATCGACGTCCTCAGGACCAAACTCGTCAGACGCAAGGTGTCGCTCAAGGCGATCTCCGGTGGCGAGATCAAGCCCGTCGGCGGCGGTCGATCCCAGGCCGTGTTCACGCTGAATCAGGGCATCGCCCAGGACGACGCCAGGGAACTGTCGAAGACAATCCGGGACATGAAGTTGAAGGTCCAGGCCCAGATCCAGGGCGACCAGTTGCGCGTGCAAGCCAAGAAGCGCGACGACCTTCAGACCGTCATCGCCGAGATCAAGGCCCTCGACTTCCGGGTGCCCCTCCAGTTCGTCAACTACCGCGACTGATCCGGCCTGGCGACCAAGACTCCACCGACGCCGTCTCCCACTTCGACTGCCCCAGCGCACGAGTGCCGTAGTCCCACGTGTCCTGGCCTATGCGTGCGCGATGTTGCACCGGTTGTGGGCTACCGATCACCGCTGCCGACTCGGTCTCGATGCTGGGAGCGACGGAGGTGTGGTTGTCCAAGGCACGTCCTAGCACTTGACGCGTAGGGTTGATCGTGTCACACCTTGAGGAGGTAGACCATGGTCACACCGCAACAGTCCTACGCAGCCCGCCTCGACATCGACTACCCCGAGAAGCTTGACCGGGTCACGTCGTTCTTCCGGATGATCTGGATCATCCCGATCGCCATCATCTTGTCCCTGCTCTCAGCGGTCGCGAACTGGTCGGTGGTTACGGAGACCGGCGAGACGATCACGAGGAGCAGCGGGGGAATCGCCGGTGGACTCTTCGCCGCGACGATGCTGATGATCGTGTTCCGGCAGCGGTACCCGCGCTGGTGGTTCGACTTTGCACGAGAGTTCGCACGCTTCGCGGCCCGGGTCTGGGCCTACGCGTTCCTGCTCACCGATCAGTATCCCTCGACCGTTGATGAGCAGTCGGTGCATCTCGAACTCGACTACCCGGACGTCGAACGAGACCTCAACCGGTGGATGCCGCTGGTGAAATGGCTGCTGGCGGTCCCCCACTTCATTGTCCTGGGCGTGCTCGCAATCGGCGCGATCTTCGCGATCTTCATTGCTTGGTTCGCGATCCTCTTCACCGGACGCTATCCACGGGCACTCTTCGACTATGTGGTGGGGGTCTTCAGATGGGGACTGCGAGTAGAGGCGTACGCGCTCCTGCTGGTCACGGACCGATACCCGCCGTTCAGCCTCAGATGAGCTGAGGAACGGCAGCCTTCCAAGGAAATCGCGACGGAAATGATCGTCTGCCACGAGTACGAATCGGCTGAGGTGTTCTAGAACTCGACGATATCGACGAACCGGTGGATGGGGGCGGCACGGTGTTGGCGCTTTCCTGGGGTTGTTCATCCTGTTCGCCGGTGACGATCAGTACGTGGGGATCGGAGGGGACTGGTCGTGGCGAGTGGGAGACATCTCCACGACGTGGACCTATGGGCTACTCATTGGAGGAGGTCTCCTCCTGCTGGCCGCTGTGGTCATGGTCATCATCGGCCGGAATCGTGTCAGGCCTGCCCCGGCAGATGACAGAGCATTCGCAGAGCTGCTGTGGCATTCGGGGATCTTCCTCGCGGTCAATGCGTTCATCTGGATGCAGGACATCGCCACCGGAGGTGGCCTGGACTACGCCTAGTGGGTGACCATCCCGTGGGCCATCGGATTGACGGTTCACGCCGTGGTGTACTTCATCTCTCGTAGCAGGACCGGCTAGACACAACGGCAGGGATGCTGGTGGAGAGGCCGCGGTCTGAACTCGCCGTGTCCGCCATCCAACCGACGGGAAATGGAACCGGGGTCTCGTCCGGCGCTGTAGATTGTCGGACCATGTTCACCGTGACACCCATCGCATCGTCCATCCACAACGAAGAATCGGTCGCGCGTCTCGTCGAGACGTACCGATCGGCCCTCGAGAGCATCGGCGGAACCCTGGACCCGGATTCCGGAACCGCCCTTCCGTTCGTGCTCACCGGCGGCACCGAGGCGCAGATCCTCGAACGGTGGAACGCAGACGAACCCTTGTTCCTCATCGCTCACCCCAATCAGAACTCACTCCCCTCATCGCTCGAAGCGCTGGCCCGGGTCGGGCAACTCGGTGGGCGGGGGCGGATCCTCTACCTGAACGGGCCCGAAGACCGTGAAGGCCTCGGCGAACTCGCCGACGCTGTCCATGATCTCGAGGTCCTCCGTCGCTTGAAGGCCACGACCATCGGCGTCGTTGGACCGCCCTCGGACTGGCTGGTCGCGTCGATGCCCGAACCAGACGTGCTGAAAGCGGCGTGGGGACCGACGGCGTTGCCGATCGGCCTCGATCGCCTCTACGGCGTCTACACGACCGACCCCGACATCGAACCGCTCCCCACCGGGGAGACCCGCGTCACGATCGGTGAAGTCGACAAGGCAGACGGCATCTACCGGGGACTCCAGAACCTCATCGCAGGAGAGCGCCTCGACGCTCTGAGCCTGCGGTGCTTCGATGTGATCGGTGAACTCGACACGACCGGGTGCCTCGCCCTGGCTCGTCTGAACGACGAAGGCGTCATCGCCGGCTGCGAGGGCGACCTCGTGAGCACCGTCGCCATGATGTGGGTGCGTGAACTGCTCGATGAGGTCGCGTGGATGGCCAACCCCTCACGGGCGAGGCCGACCGAGAACACGCTGTGGCTGGCTCACTGCACCGTGCCCCCCAGCCTGGTCTCCAACCTCAGGTTCGACACGCACTACGAGTCGGATCGCGGTGTGGGCATGCACGGCGACTTCGCCGGCGGACCGATCACCGTTCTGCGGATCGGAGGCAACCAGATGGAGCGCATCTGGCTTGCCGAGGGCGAGATCCTACGCCCCGGTGATGAACCCGATCTCTGTCGCACACAGGTCGAGTTGCTCCTCGAAGACGGCGCCGTCGATGAAATGCTCAGCGACCCGCTCGGGAACCACCTCGTGATGATCCGCGGCCACCACGCCGCCCGACTCTGGTCATGGTGGCAGACAATGGTCGCCCCTCGCGCCGCGTTCTCGGAGTAGACACCGACCGGAGAACGTCGGAACGCTCCTCGCGGCGAAGGAGTTTCCGATCAACGACAGGAGCGTGTCAACGCCCACCTTCATGGACCGCTACGCCTGGGAGATCGGCAAATGCTGATATGTCCGCGCTTACGATGCTGCGCCCGGAAGCACGGGCTGTCGCAGCGATGATGAGATCGTGTGCTCCTCGTGGGCGCCCGGTCTTTCGCTCCGCGGCCAAGAGCGCCGCGTGTTCAACGGCCGTCCCGATGTCATAAGGGATGACCGGCAGCGAATCGACCACATCTTCAACGTACGCACGTCGGGCGGCCTGCCTTCTGCCCGCGGAAAATCCCACGCCGGCAAGCAACTCCGCCACCGTGATCGCAGCAATGGCAACATCGTCGTCATCGGCAATAGTGGGATCGAGGATCTCATCCCCTCGCTCAGCATCGATTAGAAAGGTCGTGTCGAGGAGCAGTCGCGTCATGGTCGTTCGTCGATTCCAACGAGTTCGCGGAGAGTCGAGAGATCTCCGGACCATGCCGGGTCGGGTTTGTGCCGGGCGAACAGGTTCTTGGCATCAACACCCCTTCCTCGATCGATCGGCTCGAGATGGGCCACGGCCTTGCCTCGCCGCACAATGGTATATCTCTCGCCACGATGCTCTACGGCATCCAGGAGATCTGAGAAGCTTCGGGCTGCATCGGTTGCACTTACATCTGACATGACATCAGATTATCTGATTTTCCGGCATTTGGGAACCCCCTCCTCCACGACCTCTCGCTGGGACCAACCATCTCGTGCCGGGCGATCATCGTGTTTGGTCTGGCTGCCTGTGCTCGGTCCTCAGCGAGGCCGGCCACCAGGCTGGGAAGGAAGTCAGACAGTTCCGTTCGGACCTCCTCGACCCCCTCCGCCTCGCTGCGCTCGGCACCTCCCCCTGAGGCTGGATCCGCGGCTTGTGGTCGGGTTCACCGGCGGGATCTCATCGTGGGGCCGGGATTCGAGGTGTTGGCGGTGATCACGATCTGGGTGAAGGTGCAAGCGGGGTTCTCTGACATTCTCCCCCACGCAGCGTGGGGGAGATGGCCGGCAGGCCAGAGGGGGCAGCCTTGACACCATCGATCTCGGATGCAGATGCCACCCAGTCGTCGCTGACGCTCCTACGCGTCCCCCCGCCGTTCCGTCGGGGGGACATGTTGGGGGATGCTCATTCTCCTCAGAAACTGTGGATTGACCCTGAGGGAAAGGAAGAGGACGGAGGGGAGGAAGACGCCCCCCTGCGTCGAAGACTCCCCCCTGCTCGTCGCAAGCTCCTCGCGTCCCCCCGTCCTTCGGCCGAGGGGACATGTCTGGAGTCCCCAACAAGACTGCGGACGGAGGGCGGTTTGAAGGACGCGATCATCCGGCTCAGAACTACCGGATACCGAATACACCGCCGCAGGCGGTCTACCTACTCCAGAACGAAGATGTTTCGCTCCACGCACATGTCCTTCAGAACCTGGGGCCAGACGGTTACCGACACCTCGCCGATGTGGGCCTTGCGGAGCAGATACATGTAGGTCCTGGACTGTCCGATTCCTCCGCCGATGGACAGGGGGATCTCGTCGTCCAGGATCGCCTTGTGATAGGGGAGCTCAAGGAAATCCAACTGTCCGGTCATCTCGAGTTGCTGCTGGAGCGTCTCCTTCGTGACACGAACCCCCATCGACGTGAGTTCATGGCGGCGCTTCGTGACCGGGTTCCACACGAGGATGTCCCCGTTGAGTCCGTGCATCGGTCGCCCGTCGATCGAGAGCGTCTCGGTGACCCAATCGTCGTAGTCGGCGGCTCGCATCTCGTGCGGGTAGCCATCCTCGAGCGTCCATCCGATGCCGTAGATGAACACCGCCGGGTGGTCCTGAAGGATCGCCGTCTCCCGCTCCTTGCGGGGCAGGTCGGGATACCGGGCAAGCAGGTCCTCGGCGTGGATGAAGAACAACTCCTCGGGGATCGCAGGGTACCGCGGGTCGTAGAGTTGCGGGAACAACTCCAACGCATGACGGGAAGCGCCGTAGAGCACCTTCCAGATCCGTTGCACCGTGTCGGTGAGATACTCAAGCGTCCGATCGTCGGGCCGGATCACCTTCTCCCAGTCCCACTGGTCGACGTATGACGAGTGGTCGTGGTCGAGGAAGTAGTCCTTGCGGACCGCCTTCATGTCGGTGCAGATGCCCTCCCCCGGCCGCATGCCGAACTGCTCCAGGGCCACGCGCTTCCACTTCGTGGCTGCTTGCACGACCTGGGCGTCGATCGGGTGGACGTCGTAGTCGTTGCTGATGTGGAACTCGACCGGTCCTCGCGACCCGTCACGGTCGAGGTAGTCGTTGACGCCGCTGGCGGAATCCACGATGAGGGGGACCTGCACCATCATCAGGCCAAGCTCGCGGCAGAGATGCTCCTCGATGTAGTTCTTGACGGCGAAAACCGCCTCCATCGTCTCGCGACTGCTCAATGCCGACGCGTAGTCATCGGGGAGCACGTGTGCCAGGTCGTCGTAGTTCCCGATGCCGGGTCCGGCAAGGTCGGCGGTCTTGTCTGACATGGCGAGCACCTCCAGCGGTATCGGCTTCGATTCCTACGCACCGTATCCCCGCGAGCGGGGCCTTCATAGGGGCCGGAGTCTCTACGAGCAGGGGCTTTCGGCGGTAAAGGACTCAGGACGAGAGTCGCACGGTCATCGCTCGAGCTGTGCGGCGACGCTCACCGCCGTCATGAGTGTGTCGGTGACGGGCACCCCGGCGTCCTCCAGATGGGAGCGATGATGCGATCCTCCGTCGTAGAGGACGCAGGCGGTCCCGACGACGCCAGCCGCGGCGGCATCGTCGAGAGAGTCACCGATCATGACCACGGAGGCCGCATCGACATCGAGTTCCGAGAGGTGCAGGAGCAAGTGTGCCGCCTTCTCGCCCCCGGCATCGTCGCGGTTCCCCTGAATCAAGGTCATCCGCTCGGTCAGGCCACGACGCTCAACGCAGGCCGTCAGGTCCTTCTCCCACCACATAGACAGGATCGACTGGCTCCATCCGCGAGCTTCCACAGCATCGATCGCATCGATCGCATCGGCAGCAAGAGGAACGCGATCCAGCGATTCGCCGTACCGCTCATGGAACACCCGGTCGAGCGTGGACCACTCACGGTCCGAGATGGGCCGCTCGAGGAGTCGAACGTAGAACTGATCGACCGGTCGGGTGAAGTGCTCGCGGTAGTCATCCTCGTCGATCAGTGCTTCACCGATGGCGGCGAGCGCGACATTGACCGACTCGACGACGATCGGCAGGTCGTCGACAAGCGTGCCGTTCCAGTCCCAAACCACGTGGATCACGGTGCCGTAGATTAGGTTGACGCCCGATGAGAGCGTACGACATGGGCGATGAGGAGTTGGACGAGGCTGTGAACGCCCTCGTGGAGAGTGCTGTGACTCGCCGTGGCGGCGACAACACCGATCTCGTCCGGGAACTGATCGTGACCTCGCTGAAGATGCTCCACGACGACACCGAGCGCGGCGACGTGAAACTCATGAACAACACGCTCAAGGAGATGCGCTACTCGTTCCTCGTCTTCCGGCGATACCGGGACGTGCCCAAGGTCACGATGTACGGATCGGCCCGGCTGGAATCCCATAATCCGAACTACGAACTCGCCGCCGAATTCGCCCGCCGCATGGTCGACCGGCACCGGTGGATGGTCGTCACCGGGGCAGGGCCGGGGATCATGGAGGCCGGCAACCGGGGTGCTGGCAGCGACTACTCGTTCGGCGTCAACGTGCGACTCCCGTTCGAAGACGGTGCGAACCCATGGGTCCACGAGAGCCGTCTTATCAACTACAAGTACTTCTTCACCCGCAAGCTCACCTTCGTCAAGGAGTCAGATGCCTTCGTTCTCTTCCCCGGCGGGTTCGGCACTCTCGACGAGGCGTTCGAACTCCTGACCTTGATCCAGACCGGCAAGTCCGACCTGCACCCGGTCGTCATGATGGAGGCGCCGGGCACCGGTTACTGGGATCCGTGGGTCCATCTGGTCGACACGCTCGTCGATCAAGGACTCATCTCGCCCGACGACCTAAACCTGTTCACCGTGACCAGCGATCTCGACGAAGCGATCGACGAGATCAGATCGTTCTACACGGTGTACCACTCGCAGCGCTACGTCGACGGTGACCTCATCCTGCGGCTCAAGACCGAACCGAGCGATGCCCTCGTCGAAGAGATCAACGAGTTGTTCGCTGACATCGTCCGGACCGGACACATCGTGAAGATCGGCGCCACGCAAGCCGAGATCGCCACCGATGATCAGATCGCTCTTCCGAGGCTGCGGTTCCGGTTCGACCGGCGGCATTTCGGGCGCCTTCGCTGCCTGATCGACCATCTCAACGGGATGGATCGTCCGGCTCGGTAGCAACCGGAGTAACCGCAGCGACTGTAGAATCTCTCTCTATGAGAGAAATCCTTTCGGACCTCGTCGCGGAAGAACAGCAACTGGACCAATTCCTCCAGAGCCTGTCGACGCGCCAATGGAAGTGGCCTACGGCGACCGCCGATTGGACCATTCAGGATCAGGTGAGTCATCTCGCATACGTGGAGAGATTCGCCGCCGAGGTGATCGCCGAAGGTCCGAAGCGGATCAAGGCGGAGAAGATCACGGACCTCGATGAGTGGTACGCCAGGGGCCCCGCAGAGGGACTCGATCAACGTCACCAGGAAGTCATCGAGTGGTGGCGCCACGGACGCGCAGACGTCGTCGACGCTCTTTCCCGCATGCTCGCGACGGACCGTATCCCGTGGATCTACGGCGATATGAGCGCCAAGACCTTCGCAACGATGCGCCTCATGAAGACCTGGGCACACGGACTCGATATCAAAGGCGCGGTCCTCGATCGGATCACGCCGCTCCCTGAGGAAGAACTCGAAGAGGATGAGGAGGACCCGTTGGCCGACACACCGCGGCTCCGCCACATCGCCTGGCTCGGACACAAGATGCTCCCCGTCTCGTTCGAAGAGACCGGCGAGACGTTCCCCAAACAGGGGATCCGCGTCGAAGTCATGGGGCCGAAGTACTCGGCGTGGCGCTTCGGATCTGAGGACACCGACCAGGTCATCCGCGGGATGGCGGGCGATTGGTGCCGGATCATCGTGCAGCGTCAGGACGCTTCCCAGACCGGGATGAAGGCTGTCGGCGAATCGGCCGAACGCGGCCTCGAGATCGCCAGGGTTTTCTAAGCAGTGCCTCTCCCCCGCCTCGTCGGCATGGTCCACCTCGAGCCCCTCCCGGGCGCTCCGGGCTACGGCGGTTCGATGGATGCCATCCTCGACCGCGCCCGCGTCGATGCGCAGGCGATCAAAGCCGCGGGATTCGACGGGATCATGGTCGAGAACTTCGGCGATGCGCCGTTCTTCTCAGACGATGCCCCGAAGGTGACGATCGCAGCCTTGACTCGCGCCGTGGCCGAGGTCGCGGCCGTCGGGATTCCCACGGGCGTCAACGTGTTGCGAAACGACGGCCTCGGTGCACTGGCGGTCGCAGCGGCAACCGGGGCACAGTTCGTCCGGATCAACGTCCTGTCGGGCATCATGTACACGGACCAGGGTCCGATCGTGGGCGCTGCAGCCCTGGTAGCCCGGGCGAGACGAGAGCTATGTCCCGACACGGCGATCATGGCCGACGTGTTCGTGAAGCACGCGACGCCTCCCGCCGGGTTGACACTCATCGACGCGACCAACGACCTCGTCGAGCGAGCCGGAGCAGACGCCGTGATCGTGTCGGGCGCCGGCACCGGTGCGGCGACGAGTCTCGACGATCTCAGAACCGTGGCCGACCGATCCCACCTCCCGGTCTTCGTCGGATCCGGCGCCACCGCCTCGACGATCCGGGCCATCCTCGCCATCGGCGATGGTGCGATCGTCGGATCAGACACGAAAATCGACGGCATCGCCACGAACCCGGTCGACCTCGAACGGGCCGCAGCAGTCGTTCGGGCTGCCTCGCAGTAGTTCGCCGGCTGCCGGAAGCCACGCAGATCGACGTCGACGGAACCGGACGATCAACTCGACGAACACACCGCTTCCGCGGACCGGCACACATCCCGAGGTCGGTCGCCGGCAAGCACATGCGAGAGGCTCCCGCACTGCTTGCGGGAGCCTCTCGACAGTTGCCGGAATGTCTGTCTACTGGTCTAGGGAAGGGGTTCGATCGTCGGGCCACCGATACACCGAGAGCTGAGAATGTCGACCTGCGGGACTCCATTCTTCAGAATGAATACGCTATGCATGTGCATCTTGTCGCCGGTCTCGGGATTATTCCACATGTCGCTGAATACGCTCACAACGAGTTCTGGATCTGTTGGATCACCTTTGATCGTGAGATGATCCGGACTGCCCGACAGTACGTATCCTGAACCCGTAGTGCCATACCCCTTGACGTTGGCAATCAGGTTGTTCCTGTGACCCTGGTGTTCACGGACCACCAGCAGCACGTCGATGTACCCCATATCCAGGCCCGTGCACGGGTCGTTCAGAGGAAGAGGAGAGCTTTCCCCTTCGAAGAGGTATCTCACCTCAAACTCGGCGGGTTTGTCCGCAGCAGCCGGAGCCGCCACCAATCCAATCAGTATCGCAACAGTTGCAAGAAGCATCAGCGATCGCCGCATGAGGCTCCCCCTTTCTGCCCCCTTTAGGGGCATATCCCTAACGGCGATCATTCAGGCACGCTCAGCGGCCCAAGAGGAACCTGTGGCCGGAGTTCGACGATGAACGATATAGCCAATGACGAAACGGACTATACACCGCGCGAAACGAAGCAACAAACCGGACCGTGAGACGCCCCGTATCCGGCGACCATAGCCATCACTCCCGCTCTCACTCCCCCACTTCTGTGGACCATAGGAAGACGCATCCGCCACTATCGAAGTGAGCGGCCC
>JAUXCV010000381.1 GCA_030618675.1 Acidimicrobiia bacterium
TCGGGTCAATCGGTTCCCTCGTAGTAGCCTTTCGGCATGACCGGATATGGTGAATCGGCCGAAATAGCCGCAGATCTGACTCTCGAGGATGTCACTGGGCCTGTTCCCGGCTGGTACCGGGGCGTTGCGCTCACGATCCTTGTGCTGTCCATCATCACCGCCATCGCAGCGCTCCTCGCCGCTCTGTCGGCTCACGAGACGCTTCTCGATCGAACCGAGGAGATCATGGGCGTGGCGATCGAGGGTGACGATCGATTGACGATCGACCTCCTTCACGCCAAGCAAGAACTCCAAACGGCCCTTGGCGCCGAGGTGAATGAGCAAGAAACCGAGCGGATCAAGGAACTCGAGGATGACATCCGGCAGCTAGCGAATGAGGCCTCGGGTGAAGACGCTTCCGCTCGGACCTCGGTGGCCACTCACTTGCTGCTCTCGCTCGCTGCCACGATCGCTGCTATCGCTATCGCCGTCACGGGGCTGGCGCCCATCGTGCACCAACGCTGGTTGTGGGCGGCCGGTGCGGTCCTCGGCGTCGTAGCGGTTGGTTTCCTGGTGTACGGCGTGACAACGTTCGCCGTTTGAACCGGTCCATGTTCATCGGGACCCGTGTTGCCCCGGTTCGGACGACCGGCGGATTCCGTTGTTCGTGAAGGTGGGGCGCCTCGAAGGACGCCCCACGCTCTGCGGATAGATGGATTCGGTTTACCAGAACACCCCGGCGGCAAGCGGGACGGGATCCACTGAGTCCAGAACCGCATCGTCCATGGACGCTCCCATCTTCATGAGGCTCAGGTTGGTGACCTTGTAGGTGCCGTCGTCGTTCGCCACGACGGTCGCCATGTCGAACTCGCTCCACCCGGCGGGCCTTCCGAGCCACTCATCGATGCCTTCACCGAGCAGCACGACGAACTGCGGCATGCCGTGCATGACGTTCCCTGTCGTTTCGGTGTCGTACCCGACGGTCTCCGCCGAGGTGCCGTCGGCGTTGAACGCGTCGGGGAACACGTCTTTGTACAGCGCGAAGCCAGCGGGAATCTGCGCCTTCTCGACAGCCTTGCCCTGGTCGTCGACCTTGACGAATACCTTGTTGGCCTTCATCGGCTGTGGTGTGCCGCGGGTCACGATGTTCACGTAGTAGGCCCCGTGCGCTCCGATCACCCACGTACCCTGATTGTTGTGTGTCGACACTGCGGGACAGATGAACGTCTCGCTGCCCGTCGTCTCCGGTGACGGGGGCGCTGCACTCGCCGCCGCTGCCGGCAACACCGCCATCATCGCCACCGCCGCCATGAGCAGCATCGACCATCGACTCTTGCGCATCGAATTCTCCTTGTCTTGCGTGCGAGTCGCCGATCCCGCGTGAGGAACTCAGCGGCGTTCCGACGACTCCAACGACGCCAACCGAGCGTGGTCGACGAAGACGCGCGAACTGTCCGAAATGCGACAGAACATCGCGCGCACGCATTCGACGCTCGGCCTACTCAGGGCACGCCCTGGAGTCGTCGGCAATTCGACGATTCGACGCGGTACTGCACCCGCCCGACGCAGGTCGGTCCGCGCACATAGCGGCCGACGTGGATCCACCGCCGGGCTCCGGAACGGGCCCTTCGCTTGTGTCTACTCCCAGGGGCGTGAGGAGATGACGAGCGACCCCCTGAGTCCTGGTCGGGTCTTGCTGTCGATCGGGACCCGGAAGTCCCAACCCCCATCCTGGTTGGCTACTGCGTGTGCAAACGTCCTCGTGGCGTTCGGCGATCGTCGATCGAAGCCGTACTTGAGCCGGGGGGGACCGTCCTTCGGCACGCTCAATTCGAAGTTCACCTTCTCGTTGAACAGGTACCCGCCTTCGTAGTGATCATCGAGCCAGATCCGTTTGTTGACGACGTACTCCGGCACGAGAACTCCAACCTCGAGGCTGAATCCGAGGCTCTGTCGTCGCGTCTTGACCCGTGCGCCTTTCATCAGGTAGCTGCTCATGAGATGCAGCGGTTTGTCTTTCGCACCCTTGACGCGCTCCCAGTCGACGAAGCGCGCGGACATCTCGTTGACGCGTCTTCGGTGCAGGTCCCATCGGGCACCGCGCACTCCCCCGGTAACCTCGATGTGATAGGACGCCCTGATCTCCTTGCCGTCATCCTTCTCCTTCTGGACCTTCCGAGGCAGAGTGATATCTTCGATTTCGAGGAACACGTCGATCCGATCGTTGCCGAACAG
>JAUXCV010000363.1 GCA_030618675.1 Acidimicrobiia bacterium
CGGGTCCCCGCCGCCGTGTCGCTCCGCGCGTGTATGTTCCAGTGCATGCCGGTCAAGAGGATCACCGTCACTGCGGTCTCGGACGAAGGCGACGTCGTGGTTGTGTGGGGCAGACCCGAGCACGCTCCCCGCGACGGTGAACCTATCGGCTTCGCCTTTGTTGCCAAGGGAGAACAAACCGGCGTCGGGCTTGCAGAACGGGCCAGCCGGCTGGCCCGTGGGACGGAAGTCATCATCGACTATGCCCCGGTAGCAGATGGATGGAATCTCGCCAGAGGATTGGCTGCTTCCTAGCGAGGGCAGGCAGCGTTCCCGGCAACAGAGCGGAGGTCTAGTTCACCGGGTTCGTTTCATGAGATAGTCGATCCACACGCTCTCATCAACGACGACCTTCTCAGGTACCGCGTACGCAGCACCCTCGGCCGGCGGTGGAACGATGTTGCCATCCTGGTTCAGTACACCGAAGCAGAAGCCATCGCCGGTGAGGCGATCGACGATGACCTCGGTAGCTGCGGCGGTGGCCTCGTACTCCTTG
The DNA here is from genome assembly GCA_030618675.1 of Acidimicrobiia bacterium. Lineage (GTDB taxonomy): Bacteria > Actinomycetota > Acidimicrobiia > Spongiisociales > UBA5794 > JAHEEL01. The sequence continues at coordinate 536 of JAUXCV010000363.1, forward strand.
CCACCGTCGTGGAGACCGATCACCGATCCGTCGCGTGCTGCAGTGACGACGCGGTCGGCGATCTCGGTCGAACTGATGCCGCTCCAGTCCTTGGGGTTGAGGTTCTCCAGCACTTGATTGAATCCGGCCCGTTCGAGGGCAGCGAGGACCCGCTCGTCGGTTCTGAGGAATGGGGGACGGACAAGGCGCAGAGACCGGATCCCGATCGCTCGTAGCGCGACGTCCGTGCGCTGAACACTCGAAGCGATCTCTTCATCGGAGAGGGTCTCCAGATCCGGGTGGTCCCAGGTGTGGTTGGTTGTGACGTGGCCGCGCCGGGCTACGTCGAGTGCTACTCCGGGGTTCCGGGCCACCCGAATACCGACGGAGAAGAACGTTGCGCGGGTGCCGGTGACGTCGAGTGCCGCCAGGATCGCGTCGGTGCGTTCCGGGACGGGTCCGTCATCGTACGTCAGCGCCACCCAACCCGCGGGGCAATCGTTGTCGGTCGCCTCGGCCGGGTTGTCTATGGACGCGATCGCGAGAAGTACCAACGAGAACGCCAATACATACAGGACCATGCGGACGGGACGGGTTGATGACAACGGCATCGCGGCAAGCATACCCGGTGGCTAGGCACACAATGCGATGAACCGATCGGCGAGACCCCGGCGTAGATTCCGGCATCATCCAGTCGTTTTCGTACGCCGGAGTCCCGAAGATCGGCCGGGTGTGTCATGCTCCTCTATCGTGGACACCGGCAGAGTGTGATGCTGTCACTTCGATCACCCCAGGAGATGAATCGCCCATGCGCCCGCACTATCTGACTGCACTCTTCGCACCGAAATCGGTCGTCATGTTCGGCGCCAGCGACCGGGTCGACTCCGTCGGCGAGATCGTCTTCAGGAACCTGCTCGAGGGGGGATTCGAGGGCGAGATCTACGCGATCAATCCGAAACGGGACGAGATCCAGGGTCACAAGGCATACTCCGATCTAGAGTCGATCGATCGGTCCATCGACCTTGCCGTGGTGGCGACCCCCGCCGCCACGGTACCGGCCATTGTCGAGGACTGCGGCAGGCACGGCATCAAGGCGATGATCGTCTTGTCGGCCGGTTTCCGCGAGATCGGCGGACCCGGCCGAGCACTCGAGCGGAAGGTTGTTGACCTCGCACGTTCGTACGGAATCCGGTTCCTTGGCCCGAACTGCCTGGGCCTCATACGCCCGAGCATCGGGCTGAACGCCACGTTCGGCAACAGCAGCGCGGCCGAAGGTGGCATCGCTCTGGTGTCTCAATCCGGCGCCCTGTGCACTGCGATCCTCGACTGGGCCGAGAACCGTGACGTCGGATTTTCCGCCGTCATCTCAACCGGCATCGGGGCCGACCTCGGTTTCGGCGACATCCTCGACTACCTCGCATCGGACCCGAAGACACAGAGCATCATCCTGTACGTCGAGGGCGTGCAGGATGCTCGACGATTCATGAGCGGGATGCGCGCCGCCGCCCGGGCGAAACCCGTGATCGGCATCAAGGCCGGTCGCCACTCCGAAGGCGCTGCTGCATCGATGTCACATACCGGGGCCCTCGTCGGTGGCGACGAGGCTTTCAGCGCTGCGGTCAACCGATCGGGTGTCGTGCGCGTCAATACGATCAGCCAGGTGTTCGCGGCTGCTGGCACGCTCTCGTCGCGCTATCGGAGCAGCGGCAATCGCATCGTGATCGTCACCAACGCCGGCGGACCGGCGGTCCTCGCTGCCGACCATTTCGCGGACGTACGTCTCGAACTGGCGGAACTGGGCAAAGAGACCCTCAGTCGCCT
>JAUXCV010000377.1 GCA_030618675.1 Acidimicrobiia bacterium
CGGGCTTACCATGCCGGGGATGAGCCGCAAGCAGAAGAGGTAGACATGCCGGTGAAGATCCGCCTGACGCGGATGGGTAAGAAGAAGCAGCCCTCGTATCGCGTCGTGGTGATGGACTCACGCAAGCCGCGCGATGGCAAGTACATCGAGCAGATCGGCCGGTACGACGCCCGCCAGAATCCGTCGCTCATCGAGATCGACAACGCTCGTGCGGTCGACTGGCTCCAGAAAGGCGCCCAGCCGACGGAGCGAGCGAAGAAGCTGCTCGAGATCTCCGGCGCCTGGACCGAGTTCCGGGTCGCTAGGGGTGACGTCCATGTCGTTGTTGACACTCCCGACGAGGACGACAAACCCGAGAAGAAGACCGAGCCGAAGCCCGTGATCCTCGATGAGATCATCGAAGAGGCAGCGGAGAAGGCAGCCGAAGAGGCCGAAATCGAACTCGTGGAAGAGGTCGAAGAAGCCGCAGCCGAGGGATCGGACGAAGCATGAAGCAAGGTGACATTGTCGAGAAGGTCGTGACCTACGTCGTTACACAGATCGTCGACGACGCCGATTCCGTCCAGGTCGAGATCGTGCCGGACGGCGACGACGCCATCGTTGCCGAGGTGCGTACCGCCAAGTCGGACATGGGACGCGTCATCGGTCGTCGCGGTCGGGTAGCGCGAGCGATTCGCTCCGTTGCGTCGGTTGCCGGCGAAGAAGAGGGTGTTTCCGTCGAGGTCGACTTCCTCGACTGACGTGGAACCGGTTCTCGTTGGATACGTTCGCCGGGCACACGGCATCAACGGCGCCGTCGTTGTACGCCCGCTCACAGATGATCCGGTAGGCCGCTGGCTCCCCGGGGCCGAGTTGGCCAGCGATGGCAACCCGCCGATCACCTACGTCGTCTCTCAAGTCGGTCCTCACAAGGATGGCATCCTCGTTCGATTCGAAGGTGTCACCGACCGTGACACCGCAGAGGCGCTCCGTGGAACGTCGTTCACTATCGCGGCCGACGATCGGCGCGAACTCGACGCCGAGGAATTCTGGCCGGACGATCTTGTCGGGTGCACCGTTGTGGACGAAGCCGGTGAATCGCTCGGAACGGTCGAATCCGTCGAGTTCGGCGCCGCGCAGGATCGCCTGTCGGTCCGCACCCCCAACGGCGTCGTCGAGGTTCCGTTCGTCGACGCCATCGTTCCCACCGTTGATCTAGATGCCCGGACGATCGTGATGACACCACCGGCAGGGTTGTTCTCCGAGTCCTAGCGGACAGCGGACAGCCAGACCCGTCGCTGATCCCTCGGGCTGTGGTCTGTCTGCTGTGGTCTATAGTCTGAACGCCGTGCCGTACGACCCGCATCACCACGTTCGCATCGTGACCGCCACGTCGTTGTTCGACGGCCACGACGCCGCCATCAACATCATGCGGCGTCTCCTCCAGTCGACCGGAGCCGAGGTCATCCACCTCGGTCACGATCGCTCTGCCGCTGACATCGCCACTGCAGCGATCGAAGAGGACGCTCAGGCGGTCGCCATCACCTCGTATCAGGGCGGGCACATGGAGTTCTTCCGTTACGTGCGCAGCCTGCTGGACGAGGCCGGCGCAGACCACGTGAAGATCTTCGGAGGCGGCGGAGGAACGATCCTGCCGGAGGAAGCGGAGGAGTTGGAGCAGGCGGGGATCGAGAGGATCTACTCGCCCGACGACGGACGGAAGTTGGGACTCCAGGGCATGATCGATGATCTGCTCGAACGCGCCGACTTCCCGGTCGTGGGTGACGCACCGCTCAACCCGGCCGATCTCACCGCCGGCACTCCCGGCCTACTCGGGCGAATGATCTCAGCGGTGGAACAGAGCCCCGACGGTGATCTCGCCAAGGCCGCAAGAGAAGTAGCGGCCGAGAGCGGGGCACCGGTGATCGGGATCACCGGGACCGGTGGTGCAGGCAAGTCGTCGCTGATCGACGAGATCGTTGTTCGATATCTCGCTGATTTCCCCGGCCAAACGTTGGCGATCGTCTCGGTGGATCCCTCGCGACGGCGTTCGGGTGGCGCTCTGCTGGGTGACCGCATCCGCATGAACTCCGTCACCCATCCCCGTGTGTTCATGCGGTCGCTCGCCACCCGGCAGGCGAACCTCGCTCTCTCCCCGCACGTTGCCTCGACTGTGGATCTGGTCAAGGCGGCCGGGTACGACCTGGTGATCCTCGAGACATCGGGAATCGGGCAGGCAGATACCGAGATCGTGGATCACGCCGATCT
>JAUXCV010000056.1 GCA_030618675.1 Acidimicrobiia bacterium
CGCAGACGTCGGCTCGTCGAACAGCATGATCTTCGGCTTCATCGCCAACGACCGGGCGATCGCCACACGCTGCTGCTGACCACCCGAGAGCTGACCCGGGTACTTGCTCGCCTGCTCAGGGATACCGACCCGCTCCAGGAGCTCCATGCCGGACTCCTCGGCCTCAGCCTTCGGGAGCTTGCGAACCCACTGCGGCGCCAGCGTGATGTTGTCCAGCACCGTGAGATGTGGGAACAGGTTGAACTGCTGGAACACCATCCCCACCTCGGACCGGATCTTCTCGATGTGCTTGATATCGTTCGTCAACTCGAGACCGTCGACGATGATCGTGCCCTCTTGATGCGCCTCGAGGCGGTTGATGCACCGGATCCACGTCGACTTGCCCGAACCCGAAGGTCCGATCACGACGACCACTTCGCGCTCGCGAACCGTCGCAGTCACGCCCTTGAGCGCCTGGAAATCACCGAACCACTTCTTGACATCTTCGCTGACGATCATCGGACCACCCAACGTGTGGCCCGTCGCGGCAACGTCTCCATTTCCGGTCATGGTTTCATCCTTTCACATCACCGTTCGCCAACACCGAGCTTCTTCTCCATTCGCTGCGAGATGCGGCTGAACGTGAAGGTGAACATCCAGTACACAACAGCTGCGAAGAGGAGCGGTTCTCGCAGGACCCCGAGGAAGTTGAAGGGTTGCGTCTGTGCCGGAATGACCAGCCGTGCGATGTGCAGGAAGTCGAACAAGCCGACGATCGTCACAAGCGAAGTGTCCTTGAACAGTGCGATGACCTGGCCGACGAGTGCGGGGATAACTGCACGCAGCGCTTGCGGAAGGACGATGAAGACCGTGGTCTGCGATACGGTCAGTCCCATCGCTTCCGCTGCTTCGTACTGGCCCTTCGGAATCGCCTGGAGGCCACCACGGACGTTCTCCGCCAGGTAGGCGGCTGAGAAGAACGTCATGGCTCCCATCGCTCTCGCGACGCCACCGATCTCGACGCCTGGGGGCAGCGCCACCGGCAGCATGATGAAGGCGACGATGAGCCAGGTGATGAGCGGGACGCCGCGCACGATCTCGATGTATGTCGTGGCCATGAGACGGAAGATCGGCATCTTCGACGTCCGCGCCAGGGCGAGGATGATGCCGAGCGGCAGAGACAGCGAGATCGCAACCACCGACAGCACGATGGTCAGAAGGAGTCCGCCGAGGAACGAAGAGCCGGAAACCTCAACGGTGGAAGGAGCCGTGAGCAGCGCCAGGAAGAACGTCAGTAAACCCGCCCAACCCGCCCACATCGACAGGAAGGCGATGCGCCCGGCGCCCTTTCCACCGAACGTCGGCGCCGCCAGGGCAAACATGGCGAGCGACAACAGAAGGAACCGGACCAGGAACTCCATCGGAATAGCGAAGGAGGCGAGTGCCAGGATGAGAAGAACCCCACCGATCGCCCTGCCGATCTCACCCCTGCCACCGGCGACGAAATTGACGATCAACCCGCCGATCACAATGAATCCGAGAGCCACAGGCAGGTACCAGGTGAGAACACGCCCGTAGTCCAGATCGGGGTCTCGCAGGACCACGAGCACAATGATCGGGAAAGACGCGACCCAGAGCCCCATGAGTGTCTTGCGCGCTGGAGCCACTGGAATCCGGTCCCGGAGGAACCACATCACGAAGTACGTGACAATCCCCAGGACCGCGATCAGTGTCCACGGCAACCGGGTCGTCATCGCGATCGGTTCCATCGTCTGAATCTGTACGCCCGCGTCGTCGTATGCGGGTTGAGGCAGCAGAACCGTCCAGAGGGCGGTCAGCACCACGAAGATCGCGACGAGCACCACTCCGAGGACCGGAATCGACGGATCCTTGGCCTTCTCTCCCGGGATCGTGCGCAACAGATGTCCGGCTATCACCAGTACGAATCCCGCGATCACCCACCCGAGGAACCCGCGCATGGATTGAACGCCGAACGGAGAGAGGGCGATCCCCCATGGTCCGACGATTCCACCCACAATGATGAAGGACCCCAGAGACATCAGGCCGATGCCGACCTTGCGCGGCGTCGTCTGGCCCCCGATTCGGTACACGGCAAAGGATGCTGCAAGCAGCACCACGACTATCGCGACCGAAAGCCATATGCGAGTCATCTGCTCGTTCGGGTAGGCCTGGATCATCAACAGGCGTGCGTTGTAGGTAACCGCCTCCCACCTGCGGTCGGGGGCGAAGACGAACGCGAGCACACCGCGGTATGCGGCGAGAGCGACAAGGATCACCAGAATCGACAAGACACCGCTCGCCGGGGTCGAGAACAGGTTCTCGCGCAGCCACACACGCGGACCGCGCGGAGGCGGCTCAGGCGCCAGGTCGGGAATCTCGGGTAGTTCGATCTTTGTGGTCATCTCATCGCTCCACGAGCTTCATCTTGCGGTTGTAGTAGTTGACGACCGCGGAGATCATGAGACTCCCAGTCAGGAAGAACGCCATCCAGATGAGCACGATCGGGAGCGTCTGTCCCGTCTGATTCAGAATGGTGCTGCCGACGGCAACGATCTCTGCGAACGCAACGCCGATCCCGAGCGACGTGTTCTTGAAGAGATTGAGGTACTGGTTCCCGATCGGCGGCAAGATGATCCGGAACGCCTGCGGAAGGATGATCAAGCGAAGGAACTGCGAGCGCTTGAGTCCTACAGCTTGAGCCGCTTCAGTCTGACCCTTCGAGACGGCGAGGATGCCGCCGCGCACGATCTCAGCGATGAACGCCGCCGTATACAGCGTTATGGCGAACCACACGGCGAAGAACGGAACCGTCATCACGGCCCCCGTGTCGCCGTACTGGGCGAAGTTCCCCTTCTGGACAACGGATCCCTTGGAGAAGTTCAGCGGTTGTCCGCCGTCTGCGGCGAAACCGTTACCCAACCAGTCGAAGAAGTTCCCGATGCCCATCCGAATGAGTTCGGCGACCGTGAGAACCTCGCCGGAAACGGTCTCGATGCTGACGCCACTCACGAAGAACGCCAGGACGGCAACGATGACTCCCATGATGCCTGCGAAGATCACACGGAACCAGTCATCGTCAGTGAGTTTCCCGAAGCCGGCCGGCGTCCGGCGTGACTCGAAGAAGCTCCTGATCCACCACGCCGCAGTGAGCACCGCGGCCGCAGCGATGACGATGGGTACAACTATCGCAGGGATCGCGTCGACGAAACTCGCGATTCCGTGGAGGATCGGCTCAACGAAGCTGAGGAGTGGCCATGCGAGCCAGCCGACAACCGCGAACACGGCCAGTGTGCCGCCCGCCCAGTATCCCGGATGGCTCGGCTTCCCGGTCTCCTCTTGCAGCCGGTGACGCCATCGTGAGACGAAACCGCCGACAACGAAGCCGGCACCCAGGAACACGAGCCAGGGCCAGAACCCGCCGTTCCAACTCACCCACGCGAACGCGAACCCTTTGTTGGATCCCTTGAACCAGTACGTGCCGATGTCGGCAGCAACAAGGTTCGGAAGGGCGATCACCATGGCCTGCCAGAAGAAGATCTGGACCAAGAGCGGAATGTTCCGAATCGTCTCGATGTAGACCGTGGCGATCTTGTTGACGATCCAGTTGTGAGACAGCCTCCCGATACCGATCAGTGTTCCGATGATCGTGGCGGCGATGATGCCGGTGATCGAGACCCGCAAGGTGTTCATTGCCCCCACGGCCAGCGCCCGAATCGAGCTATCGGGCTCAGTGTCGATGCCCTCGCGAAGGAAGACCCCGATCGGATCGGTCAGGAAGTCCAGGTCGAACGTCGTTCCCGATGCGCTGAAGTTAGCGAAGGCTTGGCGGCCGAGAATGACGAAGAAGCCGAGGGTGACCACCAGAGCGAGCAGCTGGGACGACCACTTGAGGAACGCGGCATTACGCCAGAGGGGCGTCTTCTCGTGTTCTCTGACGGTGACCGCCATGCCTGAATGTCCTCCCGCCGGCCCTCACCGACTCCTCCGATCGGTGCACCATAGACACAAAGGAAGCGGGGGCGCTAACGCGCCCCCGCTTTCCAATCAGTTGTTTGCTTCGATCAGCGTGCCGGCGGGGCGTAGATCAGGCCTCCGTCGTACCACTGCATGTTGCGCGTACCGTCGCGCACCAGTTTGAGCGGTCCGAGGTTGCGCTCGTAGATCTCGCCGTAGTTACCGACCTGAGAGATCACATTGAAGAAGGCGTCCGCTTCCAGACCCATCTTCGTCTGAACCTCGTCCTCGGAAACACCGAAGAGTCGAGCGATCTCAGGCGTCTTCTCCTTGTCGGCCTCGGCGCTGGCCGCCGTCACACCGTTCTCTTCTGCGATGAACGTCGCGAAGACCGTCCACTGCACAACGTCCATCCAGGTGGAGTCGTTCTGACGGACCACGGGGCCGAGTGGCTCCTTGGAGATGGGTGCATCGGGGAAGATGACCCACTTGTCAGCGCCCTCGGTACCGGCTGCGACGTTAGCCGCACGGTGCCCGAAGAGGCCCGAACCGTCGGTTGTGACGAGGTCACACGTACCGGCGATGAACTTGTCCATCGCCTCGTTGAAGTTCTCGACCGTTTCGAGCGAGATCGTCGCGCCACTCAGGGCGGCGCCTTCACTGATGTTCTTCTCAGTGGTCGTACCGGCGTTGGTGCAGACGATGCCACCGTCGATCGCCGCGAACGCCTCTTCGCTCGTCATGCCGTCTTTCAGGGTGGTCAGAGTCGCGGGGTTCCCCATGATCTGCTGGCCGTCGTAGAACGTGGTCGCCACGAAGTCGAGCGCCAAGTCACCGTCACGCGACTGGGTCCACGTCGTGTTCCTCATCAGGACGTCGATCTCGCCGGTGTCCAGCGCTGCGAACCGCTCGGCGGCCGTCAACTGACGGAACTCGACCGCAGTCGCGTCACCGAGAACCGCTGCCGCAACGGCGCGGCAGTAGTCGGCGTCGAGGCCGGTTGAGTTACCTTCCGGGTCCGTCTCCGAGAAACCGGGAGCACCGGTGGAGATGCCACACTTGAGGGTGCCGCGAGCGATCACGGTGTCGAGCGTGCTCTCGCCGGTGTCTGTTGTCTCTTGTCCGGCATCGGCCACGGTCGTCTCCGTCTCCGTGCCGGCTGCCGTCGTAGTCGTCTCTGCTGCTTCGTCGCTGCTACCGCATGCTGCGGCAACAAGGGCGAGAACTGCAAAGAGCATTACAAGTCTCTTCATCATCTGGGGTTACCCCTTCTCTTTCTTCCGACATTTTCCTCCCGCACCCCTGCCCGGGGCGCGTTCCCCCGACCCGAGTCGAGGGATAGCGCTGCAACTTAGTAGAGCGATGCGGAATGCAGCAAGCGATTGGGCCGCATGGGGGAACGGCGCATCGGCGCCGTTCCCCCATGCGGCCGTACTGAGTACTGAGTATTGAGTACTGAGTAGGGCGGTCAGGTGCTGTTCCGGTGATGGCGTTCGAGGGACCAGAGCATCTTGCTGATGGCCTCAACACCGTCGACGGCATCGTCGATCAGGGCTTCGTCGCCGACACCGATGTCTCGCGCAAGTTGCAGTTGAGTCTCCGCTTCGGCAGCACTCCCCGCAGCGATCCGGAGGAATTGAGCGAAGGAGCGACCACCACCACGACCCGCACCCTCTGCGATGTTCGAAGGGATCGATACCGCTGCCCGCCTCAGTTGCGACGTGAGACCAAATCGCTCGGTATCGGGGAAACTCATAGTCAATTCATAGATGTCGGCGACGAACCGGCGGCCAGCCTGCCAGACCTTCAACCGTCGATGATCATGCACCCGCGACAACTACCAGAAATGACGAATGATTGGAACCCGCGCGATCGTCGGTACCACCGTTTTCGGTACTCAGTACCCAGTACTCAGTACGCAGTACCGCTCCGCAAGGTCCGGTACAATCTCACTTCACTAGTGAGGAGACCACATGCCGGCCACGGTGATCCTTGGTGCCCAGTGGGGCGATGAAGGTAAGGGGAAGATCACTGATCGGTATTCCCGTGATGCCGACGTCGTCGTTCGCTATCAAGGCGGCAACAACGCCGGCCATACGATCGTCGTCGACGGCGAGCGGTTCGCCCTGAGCCTCATTCCGTCCGGGGTGCTCTACCCCCAGGTCACACCGGTGATCGGCAACGGAACCGTGGTCGACCCTGCCGTGATGATCCGGGAGATGGAAGAACTCACCGCTCGGGGTATCGACCCTTCCCGGCTGCGAGTCTCAGGAAACGCCCACGTCATCATGCCGTATCACCGCAAACTCGATGCCGTGCTCGAGCGCTACCTCGGCGAAGAGCAGATCGGAACAACGAAGCGGGGCATCGGCCCGGCCTACATGGACAAATACTCGCGGTTCGGAATCCGAATGCAGGATCTCTTCGATCCGAAGATCTTCCGGAAGAAACTCGACGTGGTCGGCAGGGATAAGAACCGGCAACTCCAGAAGGTCTACAACCAGTTGCCCCTCGACATCGACGAGATCTACGAGGAATACCTGGGCTACGCCGATGTGATCCGCGACTACATCACGGACACGTCATTGCTCGTGTGGGAAGCGATCCACGCCGGCAAGAACGTCCTCTTCGAGGGGGCTCAGGGAACGCTGCTCGACATCGACCACGGCACGTACCCGTTCGTGACGTCATCGAACCCAACCGCAGGCGGCGCCGCGACGGGTTCGGGGATCGGCCCACGCGACATCGACAACGTCATCGGTGTAGCCAAGGCCTACATCACACGGGTCGGCACAGGACCGTTCCCGACCGAACTTCTCGACGAGACCGGCGAACGGATGATCGACATCGGCGGCGAGTACGGTGTCGTGACCGGCCGCCGTCGCCGCACCGGATGGCTCGATGCGGTGGCCCTGCGCTACTCCGCTCGTGTCAACGGTCTCACTGAGATCGCACTCACGAAACTCGACATCCTCTCCCACTTCGGCCCGCTGAAGATCGCGGTCGCCTACGACTCGCTGGGCGAGCGATACGACGAGTTCCCGCGTCAGCAGCGCGTGCTGTACAACTGCCACCCCGTGTACGAAGAACTCGAGGGGTGGGGAGTGGACATCACCGGCGTCGAATCGTACGACGATCTCCCCGCCGCGGCGAAGAGATACGTCGAACGGGTCGAAGAGCTGAGCGGAGTCAGAGTGTCGTCAGTAGGTGTCGGCCCAGGCCGCGAGGCAACGCTCATGCGACCGGCGTCATGACAGACATCTGTTCCGTCGACAGTGTCCGAGATCGCGCTACCGATAGCGAACCACGACGTACGGGCTACGGACTACGGACTACGGACTACGCACAGTGATCGACCGGTACTCGCTTCCCGAGATGGCTGCCGTCTGGAGTGAAGAGCGCAAACTCGCCGTGTGGAAAGAAGTCGAGACCCTCGTCGTTGAGGCGTGGGCCGAACTCGGCGTCGCTCCATCCGGGATCGCCCAAACGCTCCGATCCGCTCCAGAGGTCGACCCTGTTGCCTGGAAGGCGCGAGAGCAGGTCACGAATCACGACGTTGCGGCGTTCGTCGATCTCCTCGCCGACTCGATCGACAGCGGAGGCGAGTGGGTCCACTTCGGTCTCACGTCATCCGACGTCCTCGACACAGCGAACGGTGTCCTCCTTCGAGATGCTGCCGACCTGCTACTCGACCGAATCACAGCCCTCTTCGACGTCGTTCGGAACAAGGCCATGGAGCACCGTGATACGCCGATGATCGGCCGCACGCACGGCATCTGGGCCGAGCCAACTTCGTTCGGGCTCAAGCTGGCGAACTGGGCATTTGAGATCGCCCGGGATCATCGTCGGATGCTGAGCGCCAGAGATGCCGTCGCTGTTGGGAAGATCTCGGGCGCCGTGGGCACCTATGCCCACACGCCTCCCGCGGTCGAGGCGTTCGTCTGCGAGCGCCTCGGGATCGGGATCGAGCCGGCCTCGTCGCAGATCACACACAGGGACCGCCAGGCCGAGTTCCTCAACGCCATCGCCCTCACGGGTTCCTCCCTCGAACGATTCGCTACCGAGATACGCCATCTCCAGCGAAGCGAGGTCGGAGAAGCGAGGGAGTCGTTCGGATCGGGCCAGAAGGGTTCGTCTGCGATGCCGCACAAGCGCAACCCCATCGCCTCGGAGAACATCACAGGGATCTCCCGCCTCCTCCGCGGCTACGCGTCGGTCGGGATGGAGAACGTGGCGCTGTGGCACGAGCGCGACATCAGCCACTCCGCCGCCGAACGGGTGGCCCTTCCCGATGCGACCGGTTTGCTCGATTTCGCGCTTGCACGGATGGCCAAACTCGTCGACGGTCTCGTCATCGACACCGATCGCATGACCGAGAATCTCGAGTCGACGCGCGGCCTCGTGTGTTCGCAGGCGGTCTTGCTCGCCCTCGCCGAACGAGGCCACAGCCGTGACGGCGCCTATCGGATCGTTCAGAACAGTGCGATGGCCACGTGGGACGAGGGAAGCACCCTCCGGGACCGCCTGTCATCCGACCCGGAGTGCGACCTGACAACCGAAGAACTAGACGCCTGTTTCTCAACAAGCCGTTTCCTGAGAAACACGGGCATCGTGTTCGACCGCCTGGGAGCGTTGGAACTCTGACCCAACCGGCAAACGGTGGATCCAGGGTCAGTAGTCAGTAGTCAGTGAAGACTCTGCCTGA
>JAUXCV010000089.1 GCA_030618675.1 Acidimicrobiia bacterium
CCCGATGAGTCGATGCTCGACAAGGCGATCGACCTCCTCGTCGGGGCCGTCACGTTGCAAGAAGCCGGAAACAACCATGCGGCCCTCCTTCTTGCCATCCACTCAGGCATCAACAGTGCCGACGCCATCAGTGAGTTCCACGGTGATCCGTTCACAGGAGAGCACCGCAAGGCCCCAGAACATCTCCGGCGGATGGACCCCGCGAGGTTGTCAGATGCCGCTCGGTGCCTCCGTCAACTCCTCGACATGAAGGCAACAGCCGCGTATCGCCAGAAGCGGTACACCACCCACAACACTGCAGACGCCATCATCAGCGCCGAACGCCTCGTGAGGACTGCTCACGCCCAGATCGAATCGTCGACCGACATCGAAGGGCGGCTCCGCCCATAGTCCTGTGGCTCGAATGTGCCGGGTTCGTTGCCTACGAGCCGCTTCCCCACAGTCGCACACCCAGACCGGACGCGCGGGCGACGGAGCGGTTGACGGCCTGGCGGATCACGGCTTCGTCGCCGACCAGGGTCACGCGGTCCGAGGCTCTCGTCACCGCCGTGTAGAGAAGCTCCCGGGTCAGCAACCGTGACGATTCGGCCGGGAGAGCCACGACCACTTCATCGAACTGGGATCCCTGGCTCTTGTGGATCGTCATAGCGTGCACCGTCGTGTGATCCCCGATGTGAGACCGCGGAAAGGTCCGGATCCCGCCACGACCGAACGCCACCTTCGGCCCATCGTCGGTCTCCACAGTGACGCCGATGTCGCCGTTGAAAAGGTTCAGCCGGTAGTCGTTGGACGTGATCATCACCGGCTGTCCCGGATACCACTCGGCACCGAACCGCAGGCCCGGGTACTCCTCATCGAGAGCGGCTTCGATCAGGTGTCTCCACTGATCGACGCTCTGCCGACCGCGGTGGTGGGCACAGAGAACGGCGAGTCCATCCAACGCATCGAGGGCCTCATCGATACGCCCGGGATCTCGGGCCACCTCAACGAGGCCCGCCCTGTGCCGGGTGATCCGCTCAACCAGATCATCGAAGTCCTTCCCCGAGTCCCCACGGATCCACACAAGATCCTTCGACCCGTCGGACAACAGCTCGATCGCTCTGCCGTCGTTCCCGAGACGAACGGCATCGGCGAAGTCGGCGATCTCCCCGCCCTCGACGAATCGGTGAACTCGATCCAGAACGACGACGTGGTCGGCGATCGGCGGCTTGACCGCAGCCGTCTCCTCCTGGTCATCCGATCCCGGTGGCGTCACGATGTCGGCAAGGACGGTGCCGGCCTCGATCGACTCGAGCTGATACGGGTCGCCGACAAGAACAACGGTGGCGTCGTCTCGTACGGCAGACAGCAGCCGGGCTGCGAGCGGGAGCGACACCATCGACATCTCGTCGACGATCACGAGATCGTGGGGAAGCCGGTTGTCCCGGTCGTGGAGGAACCGGCCGCGAGCGGGGTGAAATCCGAGAAGCCGGTGGATGGTCGTTCCCTCGACACCGGCGAGACGCTTCTCCGCTTCTCCGCCGATCCCCGTCGCTGCTTCGGTGATCGCCTCTCCGAGACGGGCCGCCGCCTTGCCGGTCGGTGCGGCGAGGGCGACGAGCGGGAACGGCTCGTCGCTCTGGGCGAGGGCCGACAGCATGGCGGCGATCGTGTGGGTCTTGCCGGTCCCGGGACCGCCTGCGATGACGGCGAATCGGCCGGAGAGAGCGATCCCTGCGGCGATCCGCTGCCGGGTCGGTTCGGTTGCATCATCCGACGGAAGCGCCGTGTCGAGGAACGCCGAGACCGCCGGATCGAGTCCCTGTGCCTTGCTCTCGATCCGGTCCGCGATGAAGCCGGCCACGAGATCCTCGTAAGCGTGGTAACGCTGCAGATAGAGACGATCGTCGACGAGCACGAGCGGTGCGTCCCCGTCGCCGACGAGCGGACTGCCGGCAACGACCCGTTCCCACGCTTCGGACTCGGGCCACGGAAGAGCGTCGGTATCGACGGCTTCGAGCCCGTCGACGAACACAGCGTCTTGCTGGGAGGCGAGCCTGATGCAGACGTGGCCGAACCGGGTGCCTCGCACGGCGAGCGCCGCGGCGAGAAGCACGACCTGATCATCTTCCGAACGCATCCGCCCAATCGTGGAAGCAGACAGAACGTCGAGTGGCGCCAGGATCCCGGCATCGTTGAACACGGCAAGCAGACCGTCGGCACCGATCACGATGTCCGGGTCGTCTGCTGCAGCACGCATGCGATCGGAGAGGCTCATGACCGCTCCTTCGATGCGAACCGGCGGCTGAGTTCGACGATCATCTCCGGCGACGGATTCCATCGAAAGACCCCACACCGCTCGCCGGCGACGATCGGGGTGTCGGCACCGATCATGCCCCGCACGAACAGGTAGGCGGAGCCGCCGAGATGCTGCTGCGGATCGTATCCGGGGAGCCGCCACTGCAGGTACCGGTGGAGCGCCACCTGATAGATCACCGACTGAAGCAGATAGTGGCTGTCCTCCATGACCCGGTGCATCGGTCCGGTGGCGTAGTCGGTGACGGCGGGTTCTTCCCCACGGTTCGGGAGCGTGTTCGTCTTGTAGTCCATAACGACGTACCGGTCGTGTCCATCTGCGTCGGGAATGGCAGCGGTGAGGTCGATGGCCCCGGTGAGGTAGCCGCGGAACCGGTTGCCCGGGAGATCGTCGAGGGTCGCGGCGTAATCGTGCAGCGGATCGCCGGCCGGATGGTGATCCCGAAGCACCCCGGCGATCTCACGAAGGTCCATCGCCCCTTCCGAGGTGCGGACCGGGAACTCGAAGACCATCTCGTCGAGCGTTCGTCGTTCGGAGAGGTCACGAAGACGAACGGCATCATCGCCGGGTCCGAGCGGGGTGTCGATCGTGCCAACGATTCCATCGACCAAGGCATCGACGTCGAGGTTCCACGAGGCTCGACGGACCGCCTTCTCCACCTCAGCGCGGACGGCGCCGTCGAGGTTGCAGGAGTCGAACGAGACGTTCTCGAAGATGCTGTGAACGAGTGTCCCGAACGCCGCACCACGGGGAAGCGCCGCCATCGGCATCGGCAGATCGGCGTCGGAGGCGTCCCCTATTTCGATGTCGACCGTTTCGTCGTCGCGTTCCGGTTCTTCGTCGGTGTCCCGGCCGGCGGCGATGGGGTGGCCGGGTGATAGCGACGTGAACGAGGCCCGCCGCCACTCGTGGTCGAGCCTCCGGCCGAAGTCGGCAACGGCGAGCGTCGGCCGCTCCCCGGTCGGCGGTTCGTATCGCACGAGTTCTGGCAGGTCGGAGACCGTTCGGACCTCGATGGTCCCTTCGGCACGGTCGGTGAGCCAGCGCAGATGCGCCGGGTCGTCGCCTTCCGTCATGCCGCTCGTGAGGATCTGATTGAGTTTCGTCTTCTCCACGTCGGCGGCCTCGTCGATCCACCACACGACCAGCCGGTGCCTGGCCCGGGTCATCGCCACGTAGAGGAGGCGGCTCTCTTCGGCTTCGCTCTCCGCCATGGCCTGGTTCTGGTGAGCGGTGAGTTCGGGGGACCCTTTCCCACCAACGTCGACGACCCGACGACGGATCGAGTCGTTGCTTTCGGGTCCGTGGAACACCGGGATGCCGGGACGTCGCACGCTCCCTCCATCCCAGAGGAACGGGCACAGCACGATCGGGTACTCGAGACCCTTCGCTCCGTGGATGGTCTGGACCTGGACGGCGGCGGCGTCGGTCTCGAGTCGTCGCTCGCGAGCTTCGGCTTCATCGGCGCTCCGTTCCTTCCCGGCGTCGCGAATCGCCTCCTCGAGCCAGGTCAGCATCGACCCGAGGCGGTGCTCTCGCCATGCGCCGTTCATCGCTTCTGCGATGTGGGTGAGGTCGGTCATGAGACGCTCCCCGTCGGAACGGCGGAGGACCCGTTCGACAAGGCCGGTGCTGTGAGCGAGGTCGGCTGCGAGGGCGGAGATCCCGTCGGTCGACAGCAGTTCGTTCCAGCGGCGCATCTCCACCTGGAGTTCGATGGTTGCATCGTCGTCGAGGGCGGCGACGGTGGAGAGGTCCTTACCGACGAGGACCCCGGTGGCCGCGTACCGAACGGTCGAGGCCCGGTCCGGTCGTTCGACGCCGAGGAGGAACCGGCGCCACTCGTCGGAGGCCTCCGTCACGAAGACACTGCCCGATCTCGAAGCGACCGAGGGGACTCCCCTCCTGGCGAGTTCTGCTCGCACCAGACCAACCTGCTTGCGGGTGCGGCACAGCACGGCGACGTCGCCGGGGTCGACATGCTCGCGTCCGTGATCGCCGTCGATCTCGATCCCGGAATGCAGCAGGCGCACCACGCCCGCAGCGACGTCGGCAGCGACCATCTCCCGGGTGTCGGGAGTCTTGAACGCCTTGCCTCCCGTCATACGTCGGCTGATCGGCATCGAAGCGCCGAATCGGCGGATCGTCAGCGCCGGTCCCGGTCCGTGCATGCGGGCACTCTCGTGATCGGGTGCAGGCCGTACCTTGCGGTACTCGATGCGTTCGTCGCCGAACGTCACGCCGTCGAAGACGGTGTCGAGCGCAGTGATGAGTGGCCCATCGCTGCGCCAGTTGGTGAGCAGGGTGCGCTCGGTATCGGCCCAGTGAACGCTCGAGAGGTACGACTCGATGTCGGCGCCGCGGAAGGCATAGATCGACTGCTTCGGATCGCCGATGATGACGAGCCGAGTCTCGTCGAACACGGAGTTGATGACCTCCCACTGGATCGGATCGGTGTCCTGCGACTCGTCAACGAGGGCGACGGCGAACCGATCAGAGAGGATCTGTCTGGCGTGGGCGCCGATCCCGGGATCGGCGAGGGCGTCACGGGCTTCGAGGAGGAACTGGTCGAACCCTGCGCTGCCGCCCGCGCGCAGTCGCCGGTCGATCGCGATGCGCGCTGCGGCGGCGAGTTCGGCTCGAACTGCGGGTTCCCCGGTTGCCGTCGCGGGGTCGGGGACGATGCCTGCATCGAGGTTCGTGGTCACAGCCTTAGCGATGTCGGTGAGTCCGTTGGCGTCGACGAGGTCGGTGGCGTCGTCGGCGAACCGGGCGACGATCAGATCGGACACAACCTGAGAGATGAGTTCGGTGTCGACGGCGATTGGTTCGAGGTCGGGCGAGATCCTGGCATGGAACCCGAGGTGGGCGAGGAGCCGGATGGCGAAACCGTGGATGGTGTAGATCTGTGCCCGGTCGAACCGGATGACGGCTTCGGTGAGCCGTTCGATGCTGCGCTCTCTGGCCGTCTCGTCGGCGTTGAGGAGAACCCGGATGTGGCCGTCGGCGTCGGTGTCGGGGGTGTCGCCGGCAAGGATGCTGAGGGTCTCGACGAGCCGGCCCCGGACCCTCCCCCGGAGTTCGGCGGTGGCGGCCCGGGTGAACGTGACGACGAGGATCCGATCGATGGGGATACCGGCTTCGGCGACGAGGCGGGTGACTTGAGCGGCGATCGTGAACGTCTTACCGGTGCCGGCGCTGGCCTCGATGACGCTGCGTCCCTCGGGGATCGGCTCGGCGGGGTCGAACGGCTTCACTGTGGTCACGCGTTCTCCTCGCTGCTCACGTCGAGGATCGGTGCCCACAGCCGCTCGGCGTAGTTGGGGAACTCCGAGACGGCGAGGTCCGATACGTTGATGAGGTCGCCGAACAGCATCCGGTGCGCCGGTTCTTCTCGTTCTCCGCCTTCGCCTCTCCAGTCGGGTTCCCATTTCTTCCGGGTCTCGGAGGTGCGTTTCTTCGGATCAGCCGTCTCCCACACGAACGACGTCTCGGTGAAGATGGGCAATGGGGCGGTCATGCCTTCGCCGTACAGCGAGACGAGTTCGGCGAGTCGCCGCCCCGCTTCGCTCGATCGTTCCCTTGCGGTGTCTCCGAGCGGGCCGATCGTCACGATCAGCACGGTCTCCTTCTCGCCCTTGCCGACCATGATCCCGTGCCACGCCCGATCCGGGTCGAGGGTCGTGAGGAACACGACCTGTGTGTACAGAGCGATGCGCCGTCCGGGCTTGCCCCGTGACGGACCGACGTCGCAGATGAGCGCGGCTTCCGGGGCGGCGAGGACCGAGCCGGTGACCGCTTCACCGCCGACCGTGACGGTGCCCGTGATGGGGACGGCCGCTCCGGATACGCAGCCCCGGTCGCCGGCGACCTTCTGGATCCGCTGAGCGAGGTCGAGAGCTTCGTTGAGGCTTCCCGTTGCGAGTTCCCCTGCGGGCACCGTGTCTGCGGCTCGTTCGTGGCCGATGAGCCGCCCGGCGTCGTATCCGTGCCGGATGCCGGTGAGGAGCCGGTCTGCGACCGACCATTGTTCGAGGCCGTTGAGCCCGGTGGGGAGTTCGTCGTCGGGGAGATCGCCCATGTCGGGGATGAACATCCCGAGGCTGTTGCGCAGGAACGTCTTTGACGGGGCCTTGAGGTAGGAGATGAGACGGTGGAGGGTCGGGGTCTCAACGGTCACGGCGTCGAGGACGAGTCCCCCGGCGGCAGCGTCGTCGGGCCTCCTCTCGGAGAGGGCGACGGCCCCTGCGTACTGAATCGGGTCGAAGCCCCACGGGCCGGAGACACCGAGTTTCCCCCTCGTGAAGACCTTCGGGCTG
>JAUXCV010000251.1 GCA_030618675.1 Acidimicrobiia bacterium
GACGTGCTCCGCGATCACAACCACTCCCACATCGGCGTTCTCACAGGACCGAACCTCGCCCGCGAGATCATGTCCGGACAGCCGGCGGCCACGGTCATCGCCATGACCAGCCACACCGCAGCGGTCGACCTTCAGGCGGTGTTCATAGGTCCCCTGTTCCGCGTCTACACGAACCCGGACGTCGTCGGTGCAGAGAGCGCCGGTGCGCTCAAGAACGTGATGGCGATCGCAGCAGGAATGGCGGAGGGCCTCGGCTCCGGCCTCAACACCGTCTCGATGCTCATGACCCGCGCACTCGTCGAGATGTCGAGACTGGGCGTCGCAATGGGAGGGCGCCCTTCCACGTTCGCCGGCCTCGCCGGCATGGGCGACCTCATCGCCACCTGCATGTCGAGCGAAAGTCGGAACCACCGCGTCGGCCTGGGTCTCGGTCAGGGCAAGACGATCGACGAGATCGTCTCAGAGATGAACATGGTGGCCGAAGGTGTCAAATCGACAAAGGGCATCCTTGCCCTCGCCGACCGCTACGCCATCGAGATGCCGATAGCAGAGCAGGTAGGCCGGGTCCTGTACGAGAACGCGTCCGTTCCAGAAGCGATCGCAACGCTCATGGGAAGATCAGCGAAGCCGGAGTAGTAGATCAGTAGCGCAGTAGCGAGTAGACCAGTACTGATCTACTGATCTACTGATCTACTACTAACCGGGCGCTCGAAGACGCTCCGCTCTGCCTCCACGGCGTCCCGGACCACACATCCGGGCCAGTGATCATTCACCAAACCCATCGCTTGTATGAACGCGTAGGCCGTCGTTGGTCCCACGAACGAGAACCCTCTGCGTTTCAGCTCCTTCGCCAGGGCTACCGACTCCCGGGTTGTCGCGTCCCGGGTCGGCGGCCGGGGCTCCGGTTCGAAGGACCAGATGAGGGCGCCGAGCGAACCGAGCTCGTCGACGACTTCGAGCGACCGCTGAGCGTTGTTGATCGTCGATCGGATCTTCCCCTGATGCCGCACGATGCCGGCGTTGTCCAGCATCCGAGCAACGTCGTCTTCCCCGAACAGCGCCACCGCCTCGATATCGAACCCGGCGAATGCGTCCCGGAACGCGGGCCGCTTCCGGAGGATCGTGATCCATGAGAGACCGGACTGGAACCCTTCGAGGCTCAGCTTCTCGAACAGGCGATCGTCGTCGTCGACCGGACGGCCCCATTCGTTGTCGTGATACGTCACGTAGTCCGGCGTCCCGTTGCCCCAACTGCAACGAGTCAGTCCGTCGTCGCCGGCGCTGATGTAGTCCATGGGGACCGACGCTACTCGGTAGCGGACTCCTCTTCCCTCCCGAGTGCTCGTCGCTGAGCGGCACGGCTGTGCCGAAGCACCACCTCGATGAATTCCTGTGCGTAGTCGGGATCCATGCCGCCCTCGACGGCCTCCTCACGCATCTCAGCGATCAGCTCTGCTTCCCGGTCGGGGGATCGCATGGCGAGGTCCCGCTGCGCCTTGAGCCGACCGATGTCGACCGAGTTTCGCAAGCGCTTGGTCAGAAGCCGGATCACCTGACGGTCGATCCGGTCGATCTCGTCACGCATCGAGGGGATGCCGAGGGCATCCATGAGTTTCGTGAAGCACGCCGGATCGAGGTGGGACCCGTTGCCGGCAAGAGCGTTGGCAGGGTCGGGGTGCAGCGGAACGACGAGCCCATCCGCTCCGGCGCTGCGTGCCGCAAGTGCCAGCGGCCGGACAAGCTCCGGGTGACCAGCGGCCGACGAGGGATCCACGATCACAGGGAGATGTGACATCCGCTGCACCGTCGGGATCGCTGTGATATCGATCGTGTCAGAAGTGCGGGGATCGAAACCCCTGCTCCCACGCTCACAGAGAACGAGCTCACTGTTACCTGCATCGAGCACGTACTCGGCGGCCAGGAGCCACTCGTCGATCGTCGCTGCCGACGCCCGGTGGAGGACGACAGGCCGGTTGGCCTGGCCGACGGCACGGAGAAGCACGAAGTTCTGCATGTTGTCCGGGCCGATCTCGATCACGTCGACGTGCGTCGCGGCAAGTTCGACGTGGTCGGGTTCCAGCACCTCCGTGCTCACCGGCAGTCGCGACTCCCTCCCGGCATGTTCGAGCATCCAGAGCGCGTCCGGACCGAGACCCCGGTACTCATACGGAGAGGATCCGGCCAGGAACGTGCCTGCGCGCAGGATCGAACCGCCGTTGTCCGCGACGATGCGGGCCGCAGCGAGGATCTGATCCTCGCTCTCGACCGCGACAGGACCGGCGATAACCGGGTACGACCCGTCGCCGAACTTGACCGCACGGACCGGGACGATCGTCGTCTCGATCCCTGGTCGCCGGTGACTCTTGAGAATCGGTTGTTCTGACATGGCTCCTCCTATCGGAGGGCTCCGGGAACCACAAGACCCGGAGCCTTGGCTCCGGGTCGTCGTGGGGGTGTGTTGGTGTGTGGTGCCGCTACCGCCGTATCACGTCGACCCGGGCGCAAGGCCCGGTGAACTGATACGTAAATCGATAGCGTGCGGTCACGAGCGGAAGGGTAACGCCTGTCCCGACGCCCGTAAAGCGCGACCCCTGTTCTTGCGTAGATAGTGGAGGGCGGTTTCTCCGATAGTTACGCAAGAACGGTGAGGGCGGCGCGTGCGAGGATCGGCGCCGCCGGCTCGAATCGAGCGAACCGCTCGTCGGCCGTCTGTCCCGACGCGTACCGGGCGTAGATCTGCTCGACGATCACTGCGACGCGAAAGAGGGCGAGACCCTCGAAGTACGGGGCGCGGTTGACATCGAAACCTGTGGCTTCTGCGTATCGGTCGGCGACTTCGCGCTTGCTCATCACCGGCGCCAGTGGAACGCCGTACCCGGCCAGCACGCCGAATGAGGGTGCGGCTGGATCAACCCAATAGGCCATCAATGTGCCGAGATCGACAAGCGGATCACCCCGGGTTGCCATGTCCCAGTCGAACACTGCCACGAGGGAGCCACTCGCATCGACCATTGTGTTGTCAATCTTGTAGTCGTTGTGGAGAAGAACGGTTGCCTGGGATTCCGGGATTGTCGTTGAGAGGATCTCCGCGGCACGATCCATATCGGCCACTTCCCGTGTCTTCGCCGCATCCCAGCGACGCAACCAACCATCCACCTGCCTCGAGACGAACCTGTCGGGTCGGCCAAGAGCAGCGAGTCCGACGGCATCCGGATCGACCTTGTGGAGGCTGGAGAGGCCATCGACGACACTCTCGGTAACCGACCTCTGAATCCCCTCATCGGCCCCGATCTCGGGAGGCCACGTCAATCGGAC
>JAUXCV010000174.1 GCA_030618675.1 Acidimicrobiia bacterium
GATCCGACGACGAACGACTACTGGGATGCGATCGCCGCCGAAGAACAGCCGAGGCTCGACAATCGTGAAGTGCAGATCCACCCCGGCGAACTGCTCGAGTTGATGCACGATGGCTACAAGAACCTCATCCTGCTCGACGTTCGTGACCAGCGCGACTACAACCAGTTCCACCTCCGGGCCGCCCATCAGGTCGACCCGACACCGGGAGCCGTCGAGGATGCCTCACCCGACCTGCTCGGACTCAATCCCCGCACGGTCATCGTCGCGATGAGCAACGGTGAAGAAGACGCGACCAAGGCCTGGAAGTCTCTCACTGCGAACGACGTCATCAACGTCTACATCCTCGAGGGTGGCGTCAACGCATGGCTGGAGATCTTCGGAGAGAACGCCGATCCGAAACCGACGAACTACCCGGATCAGTCGGCGTTCGTGTTCGAAGCGGCCCTCGGCGGCCGGTGCGTAGCGTCAGATCCCGATGCGCATGAGTTCCACCTCGTCTACGAGCCGAAAGTCAAGATCGCAGCGGCAGGCGCGGTCGTCGGTGGAGGATGCGGATGACCGGCCTTCGGCCGGCGTATTCCGTAGTCCGTATCCCGTAGCCCGTATTCGAAAGTTTGAGGCCTTCCTCAGCTACTCCGCTACTCCGCTACTCCGCTACTCAGTGACTCCTTCACCAGCCGCGCAACGAGTCCGCCGTCCACGTCTTCACCCGACTTCATGACTGTCCCGATAACTTGACCCGTCATCTTCGGATCGTCTGCGCCCGTGTCCGCGATGGCCTGCTCGACAAGAGCTCGGGTTGCCGTTTCGTCGAGTTTCGTCGGGAGGTACCTGGCGAGGTAGTCGATCTCGAACGCGAGCTTCTCGGCCTGTTCCCTGCCGCGGTCGCCCAAGGCTTCGTACTCGGTCTTCGACTTCCCCATCCTCTTGACATATGTCGAGATCGTCGAGAGATAGAGCTGATCATCGACTTCACCATCGAACCCGGGCGCCGACTTCGCTACCGACACCTCGGAACGAATCTGCCGGATCACACTGAGCGTCGCGCGATCCCCGCCCTTCATGGCCGCCGTCTGTTCCGCTATCAGCTGTTCTTCGATGGTCATTGAATTCGCCTCCGGTCGTTGAGCGGAAGGGTAATCGGGGAGACGAGCAGACAGCCGACAGCCCACAGACCACAGACTTCACAGACCCGGCTGAACTCTGGCTGTCGTCCGTGGTCTGTCGTCTGTTAGCTCTTCTTTACTTTTCGTTTGCTTCCTTCCAGGTCATTCCAATAGAATCCTCTGCGGAACCGGTCAGAACCGGTTGACAAACGGGAGGCTTTGTGAAAACATTCACATTCGCGAAGCCCCACTTGGAATCGTTTCGAGGAGACACAACTGTGCTTACCGTCACCGACTGGCGCGAACTGGCCGCCTGTCGAGACTCCGATCCCGACCTGTTCTTCCCAATCGGAACAACCGGTCTCGCCACCGACAAGATCCGTCAGTCCGTGGCCATCTGCACCGCTTGCGCAATGCAAGAAGAGTGCCTCCAGTACGCACTGGAGACCAACCAGGAAGCAGGCGTCTGGGGTGGCTACCCCGAAGATGACCGGCGACGACTCAGGAAGCGCTGGCTCGCCGAACGTCGTAGACAGCGCCAGGCTGCAAGCTAGCCGCTGACCCTCACCCCCTACCCCCTTCGGACCCGATGCTCTCGGGTCCGAATCGCGTTGGCCTCGCTACTCGCCTACGAAACCCACATCGCGTCGCCGGGCCGATTCGATTTCGATGAACGCCACCTTCTCGACCACGATCCCGTGCCGGTGGCCGCGGGTATCGCGGATCCATAGGATCTGGGTCCCCTTCGATACCGCGGTCTCGAACTCGGTCGCGATGTCGTGACCGGGTTCGACTTCGATCTCGAGTTCCCGTGTCGAAGACATTCCGAATCGAACTTTGGTGGTCTCAGTGATCGTGTCGCTCATGCAACCCTTTCCTGCCTAGAAGTCTGCGTCGATCGTAACGGTCCGGCGAACCGATCAGTTGTTGATGACGAGCTCGGGGTGTGTGCGTGTTCGGGGCTTGCGTTCTTCCACAGCGACTGCCAGGCGATCGAACGCTGCGGCCGCCTCCCCGTCCGGATCGACGGCCACCGCCGGGAGACCCCGATCGGCGCCCTCTCTCACGGCCGGGACGAGCGGAATCTGCACGAGGAGATCGGTCTTGAGGGTGGCGGCGAGTGCCTCGCCTCCGCCCTCGCCGAAGATCGCGTACCGCTTGTCATCGTCTCCGGTGAACCACGACATGTTCTCGACAACGCCGAGGAGATCCTGATTGACCTTCTCGGCCATCATGCCCGCCTTCACCGCCACACGTTCGGCCGTGGGTTGCGGCGTGGTGACCACGATGGTCTCAGAACGAGGCAGGAACTGGCTCAGTGAGATCGCCACGTCGCCGGTACCCGGTGGCATGTCGATGAGGAGATAGTCGGGGTCGTCCCACAGAACGTCGACGAGGAATTGCTCGAGCGCTTTGTGGAGCATCGGCCCACGCCAGATCACGGCCTGGCCCGGGTCGACGAAGAAGTCCATCGACATCACGCCGACGCCGTAGACCTCCGGCGGGATCATCACTTCGTCGAGAACGACCGGCTGCCGATCGAGGCCAAGCATCCTGGGGATCGAGTAGCCCCACACGTCGGCGTCGATGAGGCCAACCCGGTTTCCCCGGGCTGCGAGTGCCACCGCGAGGTTGGCGGTGACGGAGGACTTGCCGACGCCACCTTTTCCGGAAGCGATGGCGATGACCCTGGTCTTCGAACCGGCTCTTCCGATGGTGACCTCTCGAGTGCTCGAACCACGAACCTTCTCGACCACGCCGCTCCGTTCGCTATCGCTCATCGTCGTGAACTCGACGGCAACGTCTGCGACGCCATCCACGCTCTTGGCTGCTGCGGTCACGTCGCTCCGAATCTTGTCCTTCAGAGGGCAGCCCGGAACCGTGAGAGCCACCACAACGTGAACGCCGCCGTCGGGAGCGACCGTCACGTCACGCAACATCCCCAAGTCTTCAAGGCCCCGATGTAGCTCAGGATCCTGCACCGCACCAATGGCAGCGCGGAGCGCATCAACATCCACCACGACAACTCCTATCCAGATAGTGGATAGAAACTATAGTGAGGCCCGGTACTCCAGTTTCTCGACGGGGATGGCATGGACAGCGAAGCGTTCGAACAGCAGATCGCCGATCTCGCCGGCACACTCGGCGACCCGACGCGACGCGGGATCTACGTCACCATACGCGAGTCCGCCGAACCGATGACCGCGTCTCAGATCGCCGAACTGTTCGAGATCCACGCCAACGTGGCCCGGCATCATCTCGACCGTCTCGTCGCCGACGGCTATCTCCAGGTGACACGAAAGAGGCCGTCCGGTCGGACCGGTCCGGGCGCCGGTCGCCCCGCGAAGCACTACGAACCGACCCGCAAGAACGTGTCGGTCCAGTTCCCCGCCCGACGCTACGACCTTCTCGCCGAACTGCTTCTCCGCGTGATCGAACGCATCGCTCCCGACAACGCTGCTGCGATCGCGGACGAGATCGGGCGCGAATACGGACGGGAACTGGCCGCGGAGATCGGCTTCCCCGACGAGTCGGGCTACGACACCGCCGCGATCGCCGTCGCAAAGGCGCTGATCGGCGTCGGATTCGAAGTCGAGGCCCGCCCGGGTGAGCACGAACTGGTCACCCGCTTCTGCCCGTTCGGCGAGTCGGCGAAGAACCATCCCGCGATCGTCTGCCAACTCGACCAGGGTCTCGTCTCGGGCCTCCTCGAAGGGAGCGACCAGATCCCGGTCGTGATCGTCAACTCCCATCGCAACGAAGAAGGCGACTGCGTAACGAAGATCTGATCCGAACGCGAAGCGTTCGGATGTATTCAGTAGTCCGTAGTCGGTATTCAGTAGTCCGTAGTCCGTAGTCCGTAGTCCGAAGTCCGAAGTCCGAAGATGCGCGGATAGGGGTCCGGGTCTGCTCACCAAGTACGCTGCGAACCCTGGGCTCCCAGTGGTGTATAGGTGCTCTACCAGCCCACAGTTCGCAGACGCGACGAAGGAGGCGGAGGGGGCTCTGGGAGCTTGCACGCGACGATGAGGTCTGCTGCTTGTTCGATTCTCATTGTGGGGCGAGAGGTAGTGTGACCCCATGAGTTGGATCGAGACAGTTGACGATTCGCAATGGGATGGTGAACTCGGCGCGTTGCGCGACCGGGTGGTGGATCCTCAGACCGGCCGGGTTGATCACATCATGGCCGTCCATTCGCTCAACCCCGCGTCGCTCGCATCCCACGACGCCTTGTATCGATCGGCGATGCGGAGTACTCCGACCCTCCGGAAGATCGACCGCGAGATGATCGCTCTCGTCGTCAGCACGATCAACGAATGCCACTACTGAGTAGCCCATCAC
>JAUXCV010000425.1 GCA_030618675.1 Acidimicrobiia bacterium
GATCTGGGGCGTGGAGATGGCCGTCGCCGACGAGTTCGGGGAGACCCTCACCGCCGACGTCGCCGACTCGGTCCAAACGGTCGTCAACGAAGTGAGCCGGTTCATCGACACGATGGACACCTCGATCAACGAAAGGGTGGCCGAGCCGTGACGAAGCGATCCACTAACCCACTCTCCGGCCCTCCAGCTCCCGGCGTGCTCTCGAAGAGCGAGCGGGAACTGAGGGAATCGTTCCTCGCCGAGACCGATCGCATTCCGGGCGGAGGGCGGCTGGACCAGTGCATCCAATGCGGTTGCTGCACCGCGTCGTGTCCGGTCAGCTACGCCATGGATCTCACCCCTCGGCAGCTCATTGCGATGTTCCGCGCGGGTGCCATCGAGGAACTACTCGGGAGCCGCACCATCTGGGTGTGTGCCTCCTGCTACCAGTGCACCACGCGCTGCCCGGCCGACATTCAGATCACCGATCTCATATACGCCTTCCGACGACTCGCGATCGAGCGCGGCATCTTTCCGAAGAGGTTCCCGACGCACGTGTTCTCGGAGTCGTTCATGGACCAGGTGTGGCGGTACGGCCGCAATTACGAGACCGGCCTGATCCTCCGCTACTTCCTCCGAACGAAACCACTGGCGCTCTTCGGACGCCGCCGCGCGGGCATCGCTCTCCTGCGTCGAGGGCGACTCCCGATCCTCCCGGACAAGATCGAAGGACTCGACGGCTTGCGCCGCATCATCGCGAAGGCCGAGACGTTCGATCTCCCCCAGGAGGTCGTGGAGCGCCAGAAGGTCACAGACGCAGTCGGCTACGGGTCCATCGGAGGTGCCGCATGACCTACACGTACTACCCGGGATGCAGCCTCCACGCCACCGGCATCGCCTATGACAAGTCCACGCGGGCCGTCTTCGACAAGCTGGGCATCGAACTGGAAGAGCTCGAGGATTGGAACTGCTGCGGCGCCACGTCGTACACGTCGGTCAAGAAGACGGTGGCGTACGCGATCGCGGCGAGGAACCTGGCACTCGCGGAGCGGACCGGGTACGACGTCATAGCGCCGTGCAGCGCCTGCTACTACGTGTTGAACAAGACGAGAACCAGGATGACGCAGATTCCGGAGCTCCGCGATCAGGTCAACGCGGCGCTCGCCGAAGCCGGTCTTGAGACGAACCTGACGGTCCCCGTGCGCAAGCCACTCGATGTGCTGATCAACGACGTCGGCCTCGACACCATCGTCGCCCTCCAAACCAACTCGATCGCCGGCTATCGACCCGCCTGCTACTACGGCTGCCAGATCGTGCGGCCGTACGGCGCCATCGATGAGGATCCCGAGTGGCCGATGTCGATGGAGACGCTGTTCGGCGCGCTTGGCGCAGAATGCGTCGACTACCCGCCCAAGGTGCGGTGCTGCGGTGGCATGCTCGTGGCGACCTCGGAGGAGATCGCCGAGAACCTCTGTACCGAGCTGATCGACTGGGCGGTCGAGCGGGGTGCCAACTGCATCGTGAACGTCTGTCCGCTGTGCCAGGCCAACCTCGATCTGCTCAACCTGAGCGGGACAACGACCAAGATCCCGGTCCTCTATTTCACCCAACTCATCGGACTCGCACTCGGCTGCACGCCCGAAGAAGTTGGTATGGAGCACGGACTGGTGCCGGTCGAGATCGAGGCGCCGCGGATCCCCGTTGAGGTGGGCTCCGCGCCGTACACCGCTCCGGGAGGTGGGTCATGACGGTCACGGACGAAGCCAGGATCGGCGTCTACGTCTGCCACTGCGGCACGAACATCTCGGCGACCGTGGACGTCGAAGGCGTCCGTGATCTCGCCGCCGATCAGCCCGGCGTGGTGTGTGCGCGCGACTACGAGTTCATGTGCTCGAACGCAGGGCAGGACCTCATCAAACGCGACATCGAGGAGAACGGCGTCAACCGGGTCGTCGTCGCAGCCTGCAGCCCGCT
>JAUXCV010000270.1 GCA_030618675.1 Acidimicrobiia bacterium
TGGGGTTTCTCGTCCTGCTCTTTGGCTTCATCCTTCCGTCGTTTATCGACTACAAGCAGGTGGCCGAGGCGATGCGATCGCTGGAGGCCTGGCAGATCGGGGTCCTGCTCGCTCTGGCGCTCATCCGGTTGCCGATCGAGTCATCGTTGTACACGGCGACGATTCCCGGTCTCGGCTTCGCCGATGGCTTGAAGTCCTATCTCGCGTCGAACTCCATCGCGGATCTCGCCCCCCCGCCTGCCGATCTCGCGGTCAGGTTCGGCATGTACAAGACGCTCGGCGTCAGCACCGAAGCCGCCGGCGTTGGCATCATCACGTCCGGGTTCTTCTCGATCGGTGCGCGGCTCGTGCTTCCCATCATCGCGCTCGTGCTCGTCATCGCGACCGGCCCGGCCGACGAGGAGACCTGGGTATTGGCCGCCATCGGTGTCAGTGCCCTGGTCGGTGGTGTCCTTCTCGTCACACTTGTTCTGAGATCGGAGCAGTTCACGCTCCGACTCGGAAACTGGGTGGGACGTGTTGCGGAACGGATCGCAGCCCGATTCGGAAAACAACTCAAGGCAGATCATCTCGGTACTCGTGCCTCCGACTTCCGGGTCAAGATCATCGGCACGCTGAAGGCGCGTTGGCCTCATGCCACTGCGGCCGTCATAGGCAGCCACGTCATGGGTTATGCGATTCTGCTTGCCTCGATCCGTTTCGTCGGCATACCTAACAGCCAGATCGACTGGATAGACCTTCTCGTGGCGTATGCCATCGTGCGGCTCATCACGTTGATTCCGATCACCCCCGGCGGCATCGGCGTTGCAGCAGCCGGGTACATCGTCATCCTCGGCGCTGGACAGAACCAGGCCCTGTCAGACCTCATCGGTGCAGCGAGTTTCCTCACCAGGATCTTCGTATGGCTCGTGCCGCTGCTGATCGGAATCGTGCCGCTAGTGATGTGGCGCCGACGGATGCAGCGACAAGGGGCTACCAACGAGGCTTCATCCGGCTAGGACGTTCTCGCCAACCACGGCATCTGTTGTACGCCCCGGGGGACACGAGATGCCGGGTCAAGACCATCGACTCAATGCGGACTGGGGTTGACGCCGCTGATCGTGGAATCCGAGATCAGGATTCCTACTCAGGTGGGTTGACGACTCTCGGTAAGACGAGTTCGTCGGGTGTGTTGAGGACGAGGTCCACCTGTTGCACCTCTGAGCGTCTCTTCACCATGCTCCCCCTCAATTTGGTGATCCCGATGTGCCCTCATGACTCCACCAACGCCCACAACGCTGTGGAGAGCCCGTATCCAATGAGCACGGATGGCGTCGTTGGTCGGTATTCTTCATGACAATGTCCAACATGATTCGAACGCTTGCTGGCGGCGAGGGCCGCACTGAGGGCGCACCTGACCGGCGCCTCTTCTCAGAACTGATAACGAGCCTGGAACCGATCGGATAGCCATGTCTGCAATCGCATACCTCCTCTTCGCCATTCCCGGGTTCATCCTCTTCGCCTGGACGGCGAGACGACTTCTCGGGGTCACGAAGCTATCGATGACGAAGACCGTCATCGCCGCACTCGGAGGTCTTCTTGTCGCAGACATCCTCGGCCGGATCCTCCTGACCAGAGACGTGTCAAAGGATCAGGCGATCCTCATCGGATCGGTCATTGGGCTGATCACAACCATGGTCATCATCATCACCTTCGAGGCATTCGCTCGTCCCACGAGGAAGCCTGTCCGATCGAAGATGTCCAATCCGGTCACTCTGATTCAGCAAAAGGCAGCGGGTGTCCGTCGTTCTAGCCAGATCGCCCGGATCGCGAACAGTCACGGTCTGTCCTCCGGCTTCGGTCTGGCGATGGGTCGCACAATGTCCCCCGAGGAGGCCACCGAGTACGGAATCCGTCTCCGCGGCGCCCTGGAGGAGGCAGGTGGCGTGTTCGTCAAACTGGGTCAACTGCTTGCGACGCGGCCAGACGTGATCCCCCAGGCGACGGCTGACGAACTCGCCGAACTCCATCAGGATGTCGAACCAGCTCCGCGGTCAGAGGTGGAACCCGCACTCTCAGCTGCGTTGGGAGCGTCTGTCGATCAGGTCTTCTCCGAGTTCGACTGGTCACCGATCGGGGCGGGGTCCCTTGGACAGGTGTACCGGGCAACGTTGACGACCGGGGGTGAGGTCGTCGTGAAGGTTCGACGGCCCAACATTCAGGATGAGGTGAACCGTGACCTACGGATCGCGGTCAACCTTGCGAGCTTCGCTGCGGAGCGCAGCAGTCAGGCAGAGCAGCTGGGTGTGGTGGGTCTCGCCGAGCAGTTCTCACGGCAGCTCCGCGAAGAGATGGACTACCGGATCGAGGCTCGCAACACGATCGAATGTGGAATCGCCCTCGCAAAGAAGGGACAGATCGCCACACCGGCCGTATTCGAGGATCTATCCAGCGAGTCCGTCCTTGTCATCAGCCTGCTCAAGGGAGAGACACTCGGGAGGCACGGAGTCGTCGGCGGCGAACACGGAAGGGAGCTGGCCGATACGTTGTTCGAGGCAGAGGTCAACGCGATGCTCTCAGGCGAACGCTTCCACGCAGATCCCCACCCCGGCAACGTCATGGTGATGCCTGACGGGAACATCGGCTTGATCGACTTCGGATCCGCTGATCGTCTCGACGCATATGAACGCGCCGCTGTGACGGACATTCTCGGTGGCCTTGCTCTCAACGATCCAACGATGCTCCGGTCCGCAGCGCTGGCGATGGGTATGGGTGATGGGGACGTGGATCCGGATCAGTTGGATCGGGCATTTGCCCACCTCATGGCCGAGCACCTCGGTCCCGGCGCTGAGCCGTCAGCGGCTCTCATACAGGACTTCATCGGCATCACGAACGAATTCGGAATGGTCATGCCAACGGCGGTCACGGGGATGCTCCGCGCTCTCGCGACGTTGCAGGGTTCCGTTGAGGTCCTCAGCCCGGGCTTCCCGATGATCAGTGCCGCCAAGAAGGTCGCGAAGACCGAGATGCTGAGCGCCCTCAAACCGGAGAACCTGGCGGACGAGTTCAAACGTGAGGTCATCAGTCTCGCTCCGATGCTTCGCAGGGCACC
>JAUXCV010000150.1 GCA_030618675.1 Acidimicrobiia bacterium
TCTCTCGCCGTGATCGATGCGTCGTGGGCAGACGACACAACCCGAACCCGGCTGAAGCGGGATATCGAGGACTGGTGGGCGACCGGTAGCATTGCCGGATGACGTATATCACCCTCACCACCGACTTCGGCACACGGCAGGGGAGCGATGCCGTCCTGCACGGCGCCATCTACGGGATCGCCCCCGATGCGGTGATCACCGATCTCTCGCATCACATCACGCCGCAGGACATCCGTGAGGCGAACTTCGTCGTCAACAACAGCGCGTTCTTCTTTCCTGCCGGGACCGTGCACGTCATCGTCGTCGATCCGGGCGTGGGTACCGAAAGAAGGCCAATCGCTGCGCGGATCGGGGAGCACTACTTCGTCGCCCCGGACAACGGGGTCCTCACAGCCTGTCTCGATCGGGCCGGGCGTGAAGGCTGGTCGACGGAGTTCGTCCATCTCGACAGGCCCGAGTACTGGCTCGAGCACGTGAGCATGACCTTCCACGGACGGGACCTGTTCTCCCCGGTCGGTGCCCATCTGGCCGGCGGCGTGCCCCTCTCCGGTCTCGGTACTCCGTTCGACGATCCAATCCGGATTCCCCTTTGGGGTGCCGAGCGGCACGATGATGGCAGCGTGAGCGGCGAGGTCATCTACATCGACGACTTCGGCAATGCGATCTGCTCGATCCTCCCCGAGGAGATCGCGCACCTGCCGGTGCCGCACGGCGTTGAGGTCGACATATGCGGCGCCCGCATCAGGGGGATGGTGTCGACGTTCGGTGACTCTGAGTACGACACGGACACGCTGATCGCTCTATGGGACTCGAGCGGTTATCTGCTCGTGTCGGAGAACAACGGGACCGGCGGGAAGGTCATCAAGCCGAAGCCTCGTGATCTCGTGACGGTGCGGACGCTGACCTGACGCCTACAAACGACCTGCGTCGATGATCCGTTGGAGGAATTGCTGCGTTCGTGGTTCCTGAGGCGTTGAGAAGATCTGTTTCGGCGGTCCGTGCTCGAGGATCCGTCCCTGGTCGAGGAAGCACACCTGATCTGCGACATCGCGAGCGAAACCCATCTCGTGTGTCGCGATAACCATCGTCATCCCCACGTCTTTCAACCCCCGAATCACGTCGAGCACTTCGGCGACCAGTTCCGGATCGAGCGCAGACGTGACTTCGTCGAAAAGCATGAGATCAGGCTCGGTAGCGAGGGCGCGAATAACGGCAACACGTTGCTGCTCTCCGCCACTCAGCCGGTCCGGGTATTCGACCACCTTCTCCGAGAGGCCGAAGCGTTCGAGGAGGCCTTTCGCCTTCTCCTCTGCGTCGGCGCGAGGAACGCCGTGTACCTTGCGAGGGCTGAGGGTGATGTTGTCGAGCACGTTCATGTGCGGGAACAGGTTGAACGACT
This sequence comes from Acidimicrobiia bacterium, assembly GCA_030618675.1. Taxonomy (GTDB): domain Bacteria; phylum Actinomycetota; class Acidimicrobiia; order Spongiisociales; family UBA5794; genus JAHEEL01. The sequence continues at coordinate 1,400 of JAUXCV010000150.1, forward strand.
GGAACACAATTCCCATTGCTTCGCGGACCCGATTCTGATTCACACCGGACGCCGTGATATCCGCACCGTCGAGCAGGATCGTCCCGTCGTCGATCGGTACGAGAAGGTTCACGCACTTGAGCAGGGTCGACTTCCCCGACCCCGAGGATCCGATCATGCAAACAACGTCGTGATGATCGACCACCAGACCGACATCGCGCAAGACTTCCTTGTCGCCGAAAGCCTTCCAGACACCGCGGAGTTCGAGCTTCGGAGTGGTCACGTGCTCACCGATTGTTTCTTCCGACGATCCCGGTCCGTATACCAGTCCGTGAATCGGGCGACCGGGACGCTGACGAGCAGGAAGAGCAGGGCTGCAGCGATGTATCCGGTGTAGTTGAAGGTGCTTGCCGCGTAGATGTCAGCCTCCCTGACTGCTTCACGAATGCCGAGGATGAGTACAAGGGCCACATCCTTCTGAAGGCTCACGAAACCGTTGAGAAGTGCCGGGATGACGTTGCGGATCGCCTGAGGAACGATCACATACCGCAGCGCCTGTCCCTGGGTGAGGCCGAGGGAGCGAGCCGACATCCGCTGGCTCTCGTGGACGGACTCGATCCCGGCACGGTAGACCTCGGCCGTATAGGCGCTGTAGCTGATGATGAGCGCCGTGAGGCCCCAGAACAGCGCACTCTTCGGGACACCCGGGAGTTGAAGCGCCGGTACGCCGAAGCCGAGGAGCAGGATGAGGAGGATGACGGGGATGCCCCGGATGAGATCGATGAAGATGATCGCCAGAGCGCGAAGTGGGAAGAACGCCGGTCCGCGCAGAGAGCGGATCATCGCGATCATGAGCGAGAACGCCAGGATGACGACCTCGGCGAAGAGGAACATCTTGATGTCGAGCCAGAACCCGCCGAGCACTTCCGGGAACACGGCGACGAAGTGGTCCCAGTTGAAGAACTGTTTCTGTACCGCGGGCCAGGCGTTGGACGTGAGGATCGCCCAGAGTGCAACGACGATGAAGATGACCGTCGAGGCGAATGCGATCAGGGCTGCCCTGGTGCCCTCTTCCCGGCCACGGGGCGCGTGCGGGGGCCCGAGAAGTCCCGGGCCCCCGTCGAATTCGTCAAGTGACGAACGATCGTTCATGTAGACCTAGCCGGTGATCGTCGGAATGCCACCGCCCTGTGTGAGGTAGGTGTCTTCGAGTTCCTGAAGTGTGCCGTTGGACTTGAGCGTCTCAAGAGCAGAGTTCACGCAGGCAACGAGCGGATTGCCGTCGGCGAAGAGCAGGCCATACTCGTCCGGATCAGCGGCTTCTGTCTCGAACTGGCCGGCGATGATCGCTCCCTCCAACTGCACCGCAGTGACGTAGTAGGAGGCGGGTAGATCCATGACCAGCCCGTCGATCTGGCCGGCCTTCATTGCGGCCTCGAGGTCGACGTTCTCGTCGTAGACGTTGGGCTCAGTGTTCGGCTTGATGACTTCCTCGATGAAGTCGAGGCTCGTCGTACCGATCTGCGCTCCGAGGATCGCGTCCTTGAGATCATCGACGGTCTTCGCCGACACGAATGGGGACTCCGGGTAGAGGACCAACGCCTGCCGGGTCACGTAGTACGGTGAACTGAAGTCGACGACCTCTTCGCGATCCTCCGTTATGGAGTACTGCTGCAAGTTGAAGTCCCAGGGCTTGTCTCCCGGCGCGATCGCTTCGTTGAAGCCGATTCGCGTCCACACGACGTCAGCATCTGCGAACCCGAGTTCACCGGCGATGGCGTAGACGAGGCCTGCTTCGAAGCCGAGCTTCGACGTAGGATCGTCGAAGCCTTCACCGTCCGTGGTTCCGACCCATGGGGGGAACGCTGGTTCGCCCGTTGCCACGGTGAGTGTCCCGGCGGTAACGAGGTTGAGATCGGCGACGTCGCAAGACTCCGCTGCGGCTGTCGTGGTGGTTTCTTCGCTATCGCTGCTGCATGCTGCCGTGAGCATGGCGAACGCGAGCAGAAGAGCGAGAAGCATGGTCCAGGTTGTTCGGCCTTTGGCCATTGGATACCTCCAGGTGGATTGCTCAGGCGAGCATAGCGGAGCAGTCCCATCGAGAAGAGGTCTCGCGGGGCATCACAGGTCTCGGATGGAGCGGTCTCCGGCGCGCAGGCGTCGGCATCGTAGGTTTTCCCTGTGATGCGACGGTATCTGAGGCATGTCGACAAGGAAGCTATACCGTCACTGTGGCGTAATGAGGCGAGTGCTACCAGCCGAGTAGGGGACAATGGGCCGATAGTCGATCGGACTAGAGCCGTGGCCTGCCCAGGCGATCCCGTTCGTCGTCCATGCGTGCCAGTTCAACCCTACCGGACATCACGATCTCGGAATCGGTGGTGAAATCAAGATCCGGGTTGCGATCCGCGTAGTCGACAGCGTTGAGGATCACCTTCATAGCGTTCAGGCGAGCCTTGGGCTTGCTGTTGGACCGAATGATGGTCCACGGGGTAACTCCGGAGGATGTCCGCTCGAGCATGCGGTGCTTCATCTCGGTGAACTCATCCCAGTACTCCTGAGCCTGGACGTCGATCTCGCTCAGCTTCCACTGACGGAGCGGGTCGTTCGTCCGGCGTGCGAAGCGATCCGCCTGCGTGTCCTTGTCCACGCTGAAGTAGAGCTTCACCAGGACGGTGCCCTGCCGAACGATGTCCTTCTCGAATCCAACGACACCGCGCAGAAAGTCCCTGTGCTGTTTCTTCGTGCAAAAACCGAACACGGGCTCGACGATTGCCCGGTTGTACCACGATCGATCGAACAGAACGATCTCGCCTCCGGTCGGGAAGCGCTCGACATAGCGTTGGAAATACCACTGCGTGCGTTGCGCATCGGTCGGCTTGCCGAGCGCCACGACCCGGTAGCGCTTCTCGTTCATGAAACGAGTGATCCGACGGATCGTTCCGCCCTTGCCGGATGCATCCCGTCCCTCGAACAGGACGATCATCGGGATCTGTTCATTCTCGAGATGGCGTTGCAGCTTCAGAAGTTCGACCTGGTACGGCTTGAGGATGGACTCCTTGGTCGTAGCTTCGATGAGCTTGGCGTTCGCGTTCTCCAAAGAGCGCACGCGAGCCTTGAGCGCATCGGTCTGGTCGCTTGGTTCAGTCAACGACGGTTCCTTTGCCACGATGTCTCCTGCCGGCGGGTTCGACGATGCTACCTCATCGGACTGCCGAAACGCACGAAACGCCCATAATCCATGTTATGTCAAGTACCGGATTCATCCTTGTGGGGAGGGTCGGATCCCATCTCCCCCAAGAGCGAACCGTTGTGCTCTCCTAGGCCAGATCCTCTCGGACGCTCTTGGGCAGCTTGGACACGACGAGGTCATAGGAGTCGTCGATGAGGTCTTGGACGAGTTGAGCGGGCGTGTTCGGTTCGATGTCCACGGTGATCCAGTGTCGCTTGTTCATGTAGTAGCCCTCACGGA
>JAUXCV010000240.1 GCA_030618675.1 Acidimicrobiia bacterium
TTTGGCAGCAAGAGACGAAGGCGCACGGCACGAGGTCGAGACCGAGAAGGGCTCGACCGAAGTGAGAATCACCTCCAGCGTGCGACCGGTGAAGCCATGTGCGACCTTCGGGTTATGAGAAAACACCCCACCCACTGACCGGGGGAAACACGTGAAACGCTTGTCCTGACTGGCTTTTCGCCTCTCAACGTTTCGCGTTGTTTCCCCTTCCATCCCACCCTCTCGCGGTATGGACGCGGTATGAAGGAGCAGGACCGCAGCGCTATCGCCGCTCGCCATCCACACCACGAACTGGCCCAGGATCGGCACGCCCAAGCACCGGTCATCCCCACCCGCCGACCATCAAGCCCAGAGTCGAAACTGTGACGCGATCGAACTGGCTCCGATTCGAGGACGATGGAGGGCTCCCAGGCTTTGAACTCGAGATCCACGACTAACTCGAGCCGCTGATCGCCGGCGGAACGACTCAGACAGGTGACGCAACCATGCTCGGTACATCCATCGTGCCGCGGGCCTGGAGCCTGAACCCGCGACAAACGGATTGGCAGTCCGTTCCGCCACGACCGTGTGACCTGGGGTTACGCCCCAGAGCCCGCTCCCAGCACGGGTTTCGAGCGTCCACTTGCCGGTCGTCGCTTCTGGCTTCGTTGATCCCTGGTTCCTCTCCTATCCGCACGGGCCGGCGAGGGATTGGCTCGCAAGGGCGGGCCTTCTAGCCCAGATCTCGCCGATCCCTCGATCACGACGACGCGAGTCGGCGCCCCAGACGATGGTCTGGCCCCGGTGGCATCACCTCTCCGCGACTTCGGTGCGGGTCTCGCCGTCGGCGTCGGAGTAGATGACGACGATGGCGGGGATGTGTTCGACTTCGACCGTGACGGGTTCCCCGATCGACTCGGCGAGAGCATCTTCGAGGTCCTGGATCGACGGAGTGTGCCTGGGTCCGGTGACGACGATCGACACATCGGTGCCATTGATTTCGACGAGGCTGAGTTCGAGTTCGGGTGCGTCGTTGAGCCAAGTCTCGACCGCCTTCTGAACACTGGCCTGGTGGGCGGCTGTCGTGATGACGCTCGATACGGTGAACGCGAGCGGGATGGCGATGAGGATCGCTGCGATGCTGACCGTGATCGCGACCCGTTTGATCTGGATGGCGTCCTCTTTCATCTTGGAGACGGGTGCGAATCCGGTGAGGGCGAACACGATCATTGCGGCGAGGATGATCGACACGAGGTTCGTGAGGAAGAGGGTGAATGCTCCGAGGGCGTCTCCAAACATGCCGGCATGGAGCGTCAATCCGACAACACCGAGCGGCGGTACGAGTGCGACAGCGATGGCCACGCCGGCGATCGATGAGGAGACTCGTTTGTTGACGCTCGCGAACGCACCCGCAGCACCCGCTGCGAGGGCGATGCCCATGTCGATGATGTTTGGGCTCACTCGCGACGTGACCTGCGAGTTGCTTGCGAGTGGGATGAGTTGCGGCACCCAAGCGCCAATGACGAATGCGAGACCGATCGACGCACTGACGCCGGCGGCGATCATCCCGAGCGATGTCGTGACCCGCTTCGGCCAGCCGTTGACTGCACCAGCTGCTGTTCCGATGATCGGTGTCATCAACGGTGCGATCAACATTGCGCCGATCACGACCGCGGTCGAGTCCTGGAGGATGCCGAATGTTGCGATCGCTACCGACAGCAGCAGCATCACCCACCACGCAACGAGTTTGTTCGTCCGGTCGGGTGGTTCGAAGTAGAGGCCGTCGTCGATCTCGTCTCTGCGCTCGTCACCAACGTCCTGGAGCATCATCCAATCCCGGACAATCTGAGACACCGAACCGGCGTCTACGTCGACGAGAGCATCGTCGGTGTGATGCTGGATGCCGTACGCAAGCATCACACCGCCGATAACGACGGCCGCCGCCGCGAGCGCTGCAATGAGTCCTGAGAACACGGTCTCGGGAAGGACCACGATTATCGCGGCGAAGACGAGGAAGAACGCTCCCCGAGCAAGGTCGAGCCCCCACGTCTCTGAACCACGGTCCTTGATCGCAGAGACTACGACGATGAATCCTCGCACCGCGAAGTAGGCGCCAAGGATCACCATGATCACATTCAACGTCTCAGCAGGGAAGACCACGAACAGGACACCGAGACCGACCGTCAGGAGACCCTCGGCAAGGTCACTGATCCGCTTACCGGGTATCCGGCCTCGGAGATGGAACCACAGATCAGCAGCACCGGTGATGATCAACGCAACACCGAGAACGGACCGCAGTATCAGGAGCGCCCCACCCGGGAACGCGAGGATCGCCACACCACCAACGATCGCGACCGACCCCTTGATCGTCGCCGGATTCAACCAGAACGGCTCAACACGCGCCGAGAACTTGCTACTTGTTTCCCTACCGCGGCCTGTCCCGCTCACACCAGCGTCTCATCTTCGGTGTTGGCTTCTTTGGCGTTCTGTATGCGCTCACCTCGGTCGAGTTCTCGCTGCCGCAACGTGTTCACGACACTGGCCATCTGGTCGTCGGTCACCGCAGGGAGTTGGTATGCGGCGTGCACGAACTCGGCGGTATCTCCGCGGTAGTCGTGGCCGAAGGATTTGAACTCGCCGGGGATCACCTTCATCGCGTTCATCGCATCCACCACCACTTGAACGAAGGTGATGAGCGGTGACCACGTCATCGACTGCGGAACACCCCTTCCCCGCTGTTCGCCGTTGAGCCAGGGAGGCCTCTTGACCGCCAGACGCAGCGAGACTTGTGCAATCGGGTCGTTGTCATGATCCAGCACAACGGCCCGGAGGCGTCGCAGCTCGTCCTCAGTCAATTCAGCCAGCTGGCCGGGGTTGTCAAAGGCACGCACGGTGCCCTCCGGCACGGTGTCACCCGAGCCTTCTCTCATGCCGGTCTTCGACCACTTGGCCAGCCCGGGAAGTCCGAACCAGAGTGCTCGATCGATGCCGTACCGGTCGAAGCCGGCAATACCCTCGTCCATCACAACATCCGAGCTAGACCACGCTCCAAGGCTCTCACCGAAGACGAGGACCTTGGGACGATTGGATGGTGGCCGATCGGCTAAGCGTTGCCTGACGCCCCACAGCAGTTGGCGAAACTGCATCCGGCCGAGCGCCACCTTGTGGAGAGCGAGGAAGCTCGGGGAGCGTCCGTATTGAACGCAGCAAGTGGCTATGTTGCCGCGAGCGAGGATCTCAGCGCTTTCGATGACTGTCTGATCGACCCAGCCTGTCCCCGTGGGCGAGAAGAGCAGCAGATACTCCCTGTCGAATGCACCTAGCCTCTCAAGTTCATCAAGCGCCATCTCGGACCGACCGGAGACATAGATGGGCTCACTGTTGTAGCCGATGTATGCCCGGACCGGGTGAGC
>JAUXCV010000026.1 GCA_030618675.1 Acidimicrobiia bacterium
GGCCTCGATCCGGCTGAACTCCCCGGTCAGTACGACCGGGATGGATGGCCCGAGCTTCGTCGCAGGATCGGGAACGCCTTCGCCGAACGCACACGGGCCGAGTGGCAGGAAGTGTTCGACGGGACCGACGCCTGCGTGACGCCCGTGCTGTCTCTTGCTGAGGCCCCGGAGCACCCGCAGAACGTGGCTCGCCGGGTCTTCGGCGGACCCGTCGACCATCGCTTGCCGAATCCGACTCCTCGTATCGGTGTCGGCTTTCCATCGACCCTTGCCCAAGCACCCGAATACGGGGTCGATACCGAGGAGATCCTCACCCGGCTCGGGTACGGGAGAACCCGTATCCAGGACCTTCGCGAACGCGGGGTGGTGTCGTGAATCGCCGACAGTCCGAGTCGGACGATCGGCAAGAGCATCGAGTTCCGGAAGCGACGATTCCGATCAGTCGGCGGTGAGTTCACCGACTTCGTCGTCGACGGTGTGGTGGCCGATCTTGCGGCCGAGCGCTTCGATTCCGAGAACCAGGGCGAACGCGAACACGGCGGCTGCCAGAGCGCCGAGGGCGTCCTCACCCGGTGCGTGGATGGCCGTGCTGTCGACGCCCAGAGGCCACGGCCAGAGCACCCGGAGCGAACCGAGCATCAAACCGATCAGGGCCGCCATCACCGTGTTGTAGTGGTCGCGGAGCGCCCGGTGGAGGATCTGGGAGAAGAGCGCCAGTCCGATCACGGCGCCGATGGTGAACACGATCAGCGATAGGAAATCCCGGGACGTGACGGCCGAGAGCAGGGGGCCGTACATGCCGAGCATCACCAGGATGAACGATCCACTGATCCCGGGGAGAATCATGGCGCAGATCGCGATCGCCCCGGAGCCGAAGAACGCCCACATCGCTGGGTCTGTGGCTTGAAGGGCGGTCTCGCTTGATGTGCTTTCCCGCAGTCCCAGCAGAACGAAGACTGCCACGCCAACGCCGAGGATGATGGCAACCCTGCGAATGTCACGAACGGTGAGGAGCTTCCAGGCGATCACTGCCGAACCGGCTACGAGTCCGAGGAACAGCGCCGCCATCAACACGGCGTGTTCTTGGAGCAGCCGCTCCAGCAGGTGAGCCAGAGTGATGATCGCAAGTCCGATCCCGGCTCCCAGGGGCAGGATGAACGACCAGTCCACCTTCCGGAGCCAGTCGATGCCGCCGGCGAAATCGAGGCGAAGGAACGAACCCAACGCGGAGCTTCCCGCGCGCACGGAGGCGACGAGTCGTTCGTAGATGCCGAGGACGAGCGCGATCGTTCCCCCGGACACGCCGGGGACGATGTCGGCGGCACCCATCAGGAAACCGCGGAAGAGCGACCAGGGGATCTCACGAATCACGGCGGGGAGTGTAGAGGTGGGTTTCCGCCAGCGGTGTACCGTGCATCCCGAATCAACGAGGAAGGTCCGATGCGCATCGTCTTGCAGCGAGTCAGTCGATCCGCGGTCGAAGCCGACGGTGAGACGACCGGGCAGATCGGGACCGGTCTTCTCGCCCTCGTTGGGGTCGCAACGGGAGATACCGGGACCGATGCGAGCATCGCCGCAGCGAAGACGGTCGGCATGCGGATTTTCCCCGATGAGGCAGGCAAGATGAACCGAAGTGTCGCCGACGTCGATGGAGCGGTCCTCGTCGTGTCCCAGTTCACTCTCCTGGCCGATGTCCGCAAGGGCCGCCGCCCGGCTTTCACGGCAGCTGCGCGGCCCGAAGAAGCGATCCCGGTCCTCGAAGCGTTCACCGAGGCGATCAAGGCCGAAGGTGTTCGGGTCGCGCACGGGCGCTTCGGCGCCCACATGAAGGTGGACCTGCTCAACGATGGTCCGGTGACGATCGTGTTCGACGTTCGGAATGGGAGGATCAGATGAAGATAAAGGGAAGTGTTCCGGACGGCGTCGCTCTGATGCGGGATGAGTACGGGATTCCCCACATCCAAGCCGATGATCTCGCGGGCGCCTATTGGGGGATGGGTTATGCCCATGCACGAGATCGAGCGATGCAAATGGGGCTCATGCGGCTCCTCGGGCAGGGTCGGGTCGCGGAGTGCCTCGACGGCAGCGACGAGTCGGTTGAGGTCGATCGGTTCTTCCGACGGATGAACTGGTACGGGAGCATGGCTGCTCAGATTGATCTGCTCACGCCCGAGACGCGGTCCCTCGTCGATGCGTACTGCGCCGGGGTCAACGTTCGTTTCGGGGAGGCGCGGCCGTGGGAATTCCGGGCTCTCGGCTACCGGCCCGAGCCGTGGACCGTTGAAGACGTGCTGCTCATGTCCCGAATGACCGGCTATCTGACGCTCGCAACGTCGCAGGCGGAGATCGAGCGTCTCTTCGTCGAGATGGTGCAGGCGGGCGTCGACGACGCGCAACTCGATGTCCTTTTCCCCGGGTGTGTGAAGAACCTGGATCGAGGCCTACTCGAGAAGGTGAGACTCGGAGAGCGTGTCGTGCCCGACGCGGTCAAGTGGACCGTCGGGGGACCGCGGATGATGGCTTCGAACAACTGGGCCGTGTCGGCAGAACGCTCAGCAACGGGTCATGCCCTGTTCGCGTACGATCCGCACCTGGAGATCAATCGTCTCCCCAGCGTGTGGGTCGAGCAGGTTGTTGAACTCCCGGACGACACCGTGTTCACCGCGACCATGCCGGGTCTTGCCGGTCCGCTCGTAGGTCGGAAGGACGATCTCTCTTGGGGTGCAACCTACGCGTTCATGGATGCCGTGGACTCGTGGATCGAGGAGTGCCGCGACGGCGATTTCCGTCGCGAAGATCGCTTCGAGCCGTTCACCGAAAGGAGTGAGCGGATCCTGGTGAAGAAGGGTGAGACGGTCGAGGCCGTGTTCTACGAGAACATGCACGGAGTACTCGACGGTGATCCCCACGAGGCGGGCTTCTACCTCGCGACGAGGTGGGCGCCTGCCGATTCGGGAGCGGAGACGCTCAACGCCGTCAGCGACATCTGGGCCGCCCGGACCGTCGAGGAAGCGCAACCCATCTTCGGTCGACTCGAGACGGCTTGGAACTGGGTGTTCGCCGACAGCTCCGGACGGATCGGGTACCAGATGTCCGGCCAGTTCCCGATTCGCGACGAAGGAGCGACCGGGTTCGTTCCGATGCCCGGGTGGGACCCGAGGTGGGACTGGCGCGGATTTGTCGACCCCGCGGATCTGCCCGGCGTGATCGATCCGCCCGGGGGAGTCGTCGTGACGGCGAACAACGACTTGAACCATCTGGGAGCTACAGACCCGATCAACATGCCGATGGGCGACTACCGGGCCCGCAGGATCACGGATCTCCTTTCGGAGGAACCGGTTGATCTGGATACCTTCCGGCGCATACACCAGGACACGTACTCGCTGCAGGCCGAAGAGATGATGGCGATTCTGGCACCGCTCCTTCCAGCCTCGCGGATTGGGCATCGTCTCGGTGGGTGGGATTTCCGCTACGAGCCGGACTCGCAGGGAGCGGTGCTTTTCGAGGCTTTCTACCGCGAACTCCTGGTCGAGATGTTCGCACCGGACGGCATGGGACAGCCGGTGGTGGATCACCTCGTCAACGCTACCGGTGTTTTCATCGACTTCTACCAGAACTTCGACCGCATCCTTCTCTCACCCGAGTCGCCGTGGCTCGGCGGACGCGAACTGGACTCGGTCTATCGCAACGCGTTCGATCGTGTGGACTCCGACGAGGACCGCCGATGGGGCGACGTGAACCAGGTGACGCTCACTCACATCCTGCTCGGCGGCAAGCTGCCGGGGTGGGCCGGCTTCGACGTTGGACCGATCGAGATCAAGGGAGGCAGAGCGACACCGCACCAGGGCCAGATCTACGAGAGTGCCGGCCGAACGACCAGTTTCGTCCCGTCGTTGCGGCTCATGGCTGACATGGGAGAGAGCGGACTACTGACGGTGCTCGCCGGTGGGCCGTCGGACCGGCGATTCTCGAAGTGGTACACGTCCGACCTCGAACGGTGGCAGCGCGGCGAGTACAAGGATCTCCGCCGTCTCGGCGAATCGGAGAAGTGACGCCACCCCGAACGGCGTCGCTCAGCGGCTGAGGAACTCGCGTCCAGCCTCGCAGAAGGAAGCGAAGTCACATCGGCGGCACGATTCCGATGGAGTTGGCTCGTACTCGTCGTGCTCGAAGCGGAGCGACAGGCTCTCTACTCGCTGCCTGGCGGCGGCCAGCCATTCGTCATCGACGTCGACCGACCGCTCTGCGTACGCGCCGCCACCGAAGAACGCGAACGTAACCGACAGATCGTCCGGCACAGGGTCGGCCACCGCGCCGTCGACGGCTGCGATCGCATACGTCTGGAGCTGAACTTCGAGGGCGGGATCATCAGATGGACGACCCGATTTGTAGTCGACGATCTCCCATCGTCCCGGTTCCGGTTCATACACGGCGTCGATGCGGCCCCGCACCCTCACCGCGCCGAAACCCAGATCGATGGGGACCTCAGCGAAGCGGGCTTTCTGATCCGCGAAGCGAGAAGCCAGGAATACCTCGTAGGGATCAGCACCCGAAGCCGGCGGCTCACCGCCCCGTTCGCCGGGGAGGTCGTAGGCGACTTCTTCGAGATCGTCGAGGGGAACCTTGCCCAGGTTGTGTAGTTCGACGCTGCGGTGGAACCGGACGCCGCGACGGAGCGCGGTCGATGGCCGACGAGGGAGTTGATCGACGAACGCCCATCGGAACTGGAGAGGGCATCGTGCGAGGGTGACAAGGCCCGTGACCGACGTCGTTCTCGCGACCGGCCGGTCTGTGAGCACCGGCTGGGGTAGCGCTTCGAGGTCGAGTCGCAACTGGGATGCTCTGGCCCCGGCATCCGATTCGTGCGCAGAGTACGCGTTGAGCCAGTCGGGATCGTCCACTGCTCGGCGGAGCGCCGCGTTCGATCCGGATTCTGTGAAGAGCGGATCGGGCGCCGGACCGGGCAGTTCCCATGGAGGCTCTTCGATGGATCCGGGGTCGTCGCGGACCACGTTCGTGTCGGCGATAGTGGATGCCATCTCGAAAAGCGGGGACGGGATCCGGGCCGTCTTCCGTTCAGCGGTGCGGTGGGAACCCGTGATGACGAGGTGGTGGCGCGCCCGTGTGACGGCCACGTACGCCGTGCGCCACTCTTCCGCCTCGTGATATCCACGGAGGATCGCGTTTCGGTCTGACTGCTTCTGGGCGTGGCTCAGATCGGGGAGGCTCTCGGCGTCGAGTCGCAGCGAATAGGGCAGGTACTCAGCCTTGTCGATCGGGCTGGTGTACGAAGGGGACCGTGAGGGGAATCCACCGTCGACTACCGACGGGATCACGACCGTGTCCCACTCGAGGCCTTTGGCCCGGTGGATGGTGAGGATCGCGACCGCCGGTCCGCGGGAGATGGTGACCGTGTCCAGTTCCTGTGCGGCATTCTCATCGGACAGCACGCGGAGGTACCGGAGGAACGAACCGAGAGTGGCTCGACCGACGACCGGCTTCCACGACTCAACGAGATCCAGGAACCGGTACAGGTTCAGCCGGGCGGACAACGCGGCGTGGTCGTCCATTGCGTCGATTTCCGTCCACGCGTTCATCGCTGCCAGCACACTGCGGCAGAGATCCGGCGCGGGGACGCTCTGTGCTTCAACGAGCAGTCGGCTGTACCGGCTTCGGAAGTCCTCGAGCCGTATCTTCGCTTCTGGAGAGCACTCGCGGATCTGCTCGACGTGGTCGATCGCTTCGACGAGGGTTGGTTCGGTGGCCGTCCGGTGCTTGTGGTCGCGAAGCCATGCAGCGAGCGGTGCCAGATCTCCGAGACCTAATCGATAGGCACTGCCGAGGAGGATTCGGGCAAGGGAGATCGAATTCGAGGGGTCATCCAGAATCTGCAGCCAAGCCACGAGTTCGGCGATCTCCGGGACTTCCAGCAGGCCGCCGACGGACGCGACTTCGGTCGGGATGCCGGCCGATTTCAGGGCTTCCCGGATCGTCGGGATGTCGGCGTTCTTTCGAACCAGGACGGCGATCTCGTTCCATTGAGTTCCATCGTCATGGGTCTCCTCGATCCGGGCTGCAATCCAGGCCGCTTCCTCTCCGCGGGTTCCGAGCCACGCGGTTTCGATCTCGCCGATCCCCGCATCGGGGCCGGGTTCGAGTGGGTCGAAAGGCGCGTCGCCATGCAGCTTGCTTCTGATGTGGTTCGCGAGGTCGAGGATGGCTCGATCGGATCGCCGATTGAGCGTCAGCGGCAGTGACGCGGCGTCGGTGCCGTCGGGATTCGGGAAATGCCGAACGAAGCCGTCGAAGTTCAGACGAGAGGCGCCCCGCCACTCGTAGATCGTTTGGTCGGAGTCGCCGACGGCCGTCACGGGGAATCCGTCGCCGAACACTGCACGCAGGAGTTCTCGCTGCGCTGGATCGGTGTCCTGGTACTCGTCGAGGAGCACGACCCGGTACCGGTCCCGGATGCGCTCGGCGATGGAAGGATGCTCGGTGACAAGTCGGTGGGCGCGCCCAACGAGATCGGCGTAGTCCACGACGCCGGCGACGGCTTTGGAGTGCGTGTAGGTGTCCACCAGAGAGAGAAGCTCGAGACGGGTTTCCCACACCTCGTCGTCGGTCTCCGCTGTGGGCGCTGCCGAACGCACGTCGGAGGTCTTGAGGAGATTGTCTCCAACCTGACCGGCAAGCGTGGATACCTTTTCGATGATCCCCTGTGGCTTGGTCAGGTCGAGGTGGTCGTAGCGGACCGTCCCCAGCTCCTCCTCGATCAGCTGGCGCTGGTGAGCGGGGCCGATCACCGTGGTGTCGCGTTCCACGCCGACGAGGGCGCCGAACTCCCGGAGCACGTCGTACGCGAAGCCGTGATACGTCGCCACCTGCACCTCGCGGCCATCGGCGGTCAGAACCGGGAACTCGGCTCGGAGCCGTTCGGAGAGCTCTCCTGCAGCCTTGTTCGTGAACGTGATGCCGAGGGCCGATTCGGGTTCGACGCCGCCGGCGATGAGCGCCTTGAGGCGGAGCACGATCGTGGTCGTCTTCCCTGTGCCGGCCCCGGCGGCCACCCGAAGGGGCGCGAGCGGGTAATCGACGATGGATTCCTGTTCGGGAGTCAACCGAAAGTTCATGTGGCGAATGCCTCCCTGCCTTCCGGCACGGCGGGACACAGGACGCGGAGATGGCAGCGGTCGCACGCGGTCCCTGTCGTCGGCGCCCAATTCTCGCTGCCGATGCCGTTTGCGACGGCCGTCATCCGGTCCTCGACGGCGTCGAGGTTCGAGATGTCGAAGGATCGTGTGGCGATCGATCGCTTCTGTGGACTCATCGGGAACCACATTTCGGCTGCGGTGGCAAGCCCCAACGCGGCGACGTCCGGGGCTTCCCGTGCGGCGATCAGATAGAAGCCGAGTTGGAGCGAGGTCGCGGCATCGTCGAGGCTGGGAAGCTGTCCGGTCTTGTAGTCGACGATCGCCACCTCTCCTTCACGATCCTCGATGCGATCAACCCGTCCGAACCAGCGGACATCATCGCGTTCCACGCTGAGTTCGGTTTCGGAACCCAACGGTGATCCGGTACTCGGCCACAGCGAGTAGGTGTTCTCAAGAGCAAGGCGGGCGCGATCCCTCCACGCTTCGCCATAGGCGGCACCCCCGAAAGCACCTGGCTCCATGATCTCGTCGAGAACGGCAACTGCCTCCTCGGCGGTTCCGTGCCTGTCGCCACGTTCGGTGGCCGCGTTCTCAACACGCTCGAGAACGGCGTGGATGAGCGTCCCGAACTCCATGTGAACGCTCGGCTCAGATCCGATGGCGAGCTTTCGTTCGAGGACGTAGCGACGGGGGCAGGTTTCATAGGCCATGGCCTGACTGGGAGAGAGTCGTGGGGGGAGATGAACCACGCCGGTGTCGGGGCCCGATTCCCTCACGCCGGTGAACAGCGTTGGACTCCGCAGACCCAGATCCCCGCCGTGGGCCAAGGTTTCGACCGCGGCGAGGCGCTCCGGAGGTGGCAGCGAAGGATCCGTCACCATTCGGCGAAGTGCCGCTTCGAATTGATCGGTGGTGATCGGCCGGTGATGCCCGACGGGTTCCGAGACGGCCTCCGCGACGGTGGGAGCACCAACGACGAGAGGAATGAACCGGCTCGGTGTGGCCCCGCCGAGGCCGGAGCAGGAGTCGGTGGCCGTCCACACGACCCTTCGAGTCGCCCGCGTCATCGTTGTGTAAGCGAGTCTCCGCTCTTCTTGCAGCCGGAATGCGAGATACCCGGCGGTGTCGGTCGGCAGGTGAGGTTGGAGGTGGCGCGTTCCGAGGAGGGAGTCGCGTGTACGGAGATCGGGGAAGACCCCTTCAACAGCGTCGGCGATGAACACGACGTCGAAGTTGAGGCCTTTCGCTTGGTGGAGAGAGGTGATGGTGACCCGGTCGTGTTCGTCGGCCTGGTACGACAGGAGGGGACTCGCTTCGAACTCCTCGATCTCGCTGTGTTCCTGGTATTCGATGAGCGTGCCGCGAGGGTTGCGTTCGTTCCACCGTTCGATCACCTGGGTGAACGAGGCCCAGGCGGCACGGTCCTGTTCTCTCCGGGGGTTGGTCGCCAGATCAGCGATCTGAGGAAGCGTCGACCAGAGCCGCCACAGGCCCACAACGGCCACGTCCTTGTTCGCCCAGGCGGGGTCGGCCAGGAGATCGCCGAGCGCGGAGCCGTTCTCGATGCCTGATCGGATGACAGTGGCCCACGACCGCTCTCCGTCTGTCCGTTCCCGGGAGAGTTCGGCGAATCGCGCCGGCGGTGTTTCGAACATCGACCCGAGGAGGACGCGACGAACGGCGTGATCCGTTTCCGGCGATCCGTCGGTGCCCGTTGCCGCCGAGATGGTGTCGAGGATGAATCGAATGGCGGGTTGGTCGACGAGCCGGCTGCCGGGTCGCTCGTGAGGTATGTCTCTCCGTTCCAGGGATCGGGAGAGCGCTGCAAGGAAACGAGTCTTCGACCGTGTGAACACCGCAACGCGATTGAACGGGACGTGCTGTTCCAGGTTGAGCTTGTGGATTTCCGAAGCGATCCATTCCGATTCTTCGACCTGTTGCTCGAATCGATAAGCCTCCACAGACCCATCTCCCGGCGCTGGAGTCACCTTCCCTGCGGCGCCGGGGAGTTCGTGGGCGGTGATCCGGACGGCGGCGTCGAGGATCGCCTCGGGCACGCGGAATGAGGTGGTGAGCACGAGTCGCTCGGCCGGCCGACCCTGGAAGGCGAAGTCGTCGGGGAATCGAGCGACGTTCTCGATGTCGGCTCCACGAAAGCTGTAGATCGACTGGTATGGATCTGCAGCGGCTGTGACCCGGCCGTGCCCGCTCACGAGACGTTGAAGCAGGACCGATTGCGCGTGTGTGGCGTCCTGGTACTCATCGACGAGGACGTGTCGGTACTGATCACCGACGGTTTCGGCGATCTCCGGGTCGGCCAGCAGCGCTACGGCTTCCGAGAGGAGGGTGCCGTAGTCGATCACCAGTCGATCCCGCAAGGCCCGGTCGTAGCGATCGAGAAAGGTCGAGAGGCCGCGCCAGTCGGCCCGGTTGGTAGACCTCTCGGCGAGGTCGCTGGGGCCGATGAGTTGCTCACGGCACCGAAGCACGAAATCGGTGACCTCATCGGCGAACGTGCGCGTTGTGAGGAGTGACCGGTAGGCGGGCGACCAACGATCCGGGTCCTCGGTCTTGAGGAGTTCGGCAACGAGCCGCTTCTGATCCGGGCCGGGTAGCACGTCTGGAGATCGCTCCCATCCGCGGTACGGGGCGAAGGCCTCGAGGAGTCGGGCGGCGAACGAGTGGTACGTCGAGACGTCCGTCGCATGGCCGGGACCGGCCGTCGAGGACCGGATGCGGGTGTCCAGGTCAGCGGCGCCGCGCCGCGAGAAGGACAGCACAAGCAATCCGTCGCCGTTTCCGCCGCCGATGAGATGGATGGCTCGCCGAACGATGAACTCCGTCTTGCCCGTACCGGGGCCGCCAACGATGAGTTGTGGTCCGGGAGCCGGAGCGACTCTTCGAGGCCAGTCGGCCGGGTCGACGCGGATGTCGGCGGTCATCGGGCGAAGGGCAGCGGGGACTCGTGGGGTCGCGTGCTTCCGTCCGGAAGGATGTGTACGACAGTGATGTCTCTCGCCCGCAAGGCCGGTGCGATCACCGTTGAACGGTGGCACCGCAACGCGTCGGGCTCGCGACAGAGGATCACGGTTCGCGATGCCGAAGCGATCGCGACGAGGTCATCGACAGCGATGCCGACATCGGCCGCTGATTCCTCGCCGAGCGTCGTACCCATCCAGCGATATCCGATTCCGGCTTCAGCGGCGAGTTCGTCGAGCCGGCGATGATCGAAATCAGGTACTTGAGGGTCGTCGCGATGGGTGCGGATGTCGATGATCATCGAGATATCGAGAGCGGCAAGGTCTCGCTCGATGTCGTCGAACGATCGGTTGCCGTAGCCGATGGTCCAGATCGTGGTGGTCACACGTCGCCCCCTTGATCATGGGCGAAGGCGGGACAGATGTCTTGATATGAGCACCAGTCGCACAACACCCCGGTGCGCGGTGGGAAGTGGTCGGTCGCGATCGCCTTTTCGATGGCGGTCCAGAGCGCTTCCAGTTGCCGTTCCATGGCATCGAGTTGAGCGTCGTCGACCGGTATCTCCAAGACCGTTGGACCCGTGAGGTACATCAGGCGGAGCCCCACGGGCGTGCGACCCTCCCGGATGCGAACGAGGAGCGCATAGATCTTGAGAGCGAAGAACGCCGACATGGCGAATCGCTCCGAAGGGGCTTTGCCACTCTTGTAGTCGGTGATCACGAGACCATCGGGGGTCTCCTCTATGCGATCGAGGATGCCGCGGATCGTCATGTTCCCGACGGCCTGTGTCATGTCGAGTTCGCGGGAGAGCGGATCGACCTGCGTTGGATCCTCCATCGCGAAGTAGTTGTTGAGGATGGAGAGGCTCTCGATGCCCCAATCCCGTTCGGTCTCGATATCGGCGAACAGATCGGCGAACTCTCCGGGCTTGAGTTCCTGCCATGCCTCTCGGAAGAGGTCGGAGAGACGCTCCGGAGTTCGCTCTGCTGCCGGCAGTTCGAAGAGCCACTCGAGAGCGAGGTGAGCCGTCGTTCCCCTCGCCTGGTACACCGTCGGTGGCGTGGGAATTCGGTCGATCGCGCTGAACTTGAACAATTGAGGGCAGCGTTTGAAGTCACTGGCCCGCGAGGGGGAGAGGCTTTTCAGGCCCACTCGATCATCTCCGCTCTCCTGTGTGTTCGAGGTCATGAGGAGGACTATACGGGACCGGTGTGACACGAACCACAGGTGTGTAACTACTCCGGGTCGAGGAACGGGAGAACCCGGGCAAGTACGCGAAAACGGACCACGGGATTCGGTTGACGAACCGCACACTGTTGTTGTCGTTGCGAACCCTGGGTCCGCAGCCGCCTATAGGCGCTTCGCCGGCCCACGGTTCGCAGATCCTCCACCTATCCGCCAATCATCCGAGCACTGCGTACAGCGAGCGGAGGGCACTCCTCGGGGACATCCCCGATTGCCACTTGAGGGGCCGGCTCTAGCGTGGGGGAATGCGGATCGTTCTGGCGGGTCTGAGTTCTGCGAGTGCTGTTGTGTTTCTGGTCGTCGGCAGCGCGGCAATGAAGTGGTACCTGTGGGACGTCGCGATCGGGCAGGCGAGGGAGCCCGATCGGTCCATGCTCTTCTGGGGACTCCCGATCCTCTTCAGTGGAGTCTGCGCCGTCGCTGCGGCCGGAGGCCTCGCCTTTGCTGCCATTCACGCCTTCCGCTCCCGTCCCTAGCGCTCCCGTGGACCGACAACCGACTACCGACAACTCCCGAGAAGTGGGGACCGCGAAACTCCAGAACCGAACGCGAAAACCAACCAGCGGTTTCAGTGGACATATGCGCAGAGGCCCTCTACCTTCTCGTTTGTCACCGGGACGGGAGACCGAAACGGAGACACTCGGCCCGAAAGGGTCGACCCGAAACCCGAAAGGGTGACGGGGAAGTCTGACCGGGCACCCCCCGAAAGGGACGGCGCCGGCTCCGCAAGGGGCCACTGGAAGCGGCCTTCGGGTCGGGACCGGGCGGAAGGACACCACCGGCTCGAAAGGGTCGGC
>JAUXCV010000460.1 GCA_030618675.1 Acidimicrobiia bacterium
CGCACGTCGGATGCCACAGCGGGATCCCGGTACGTGAACGCGAGCGTGCTCGCAAGTCCGGCATCCCGGCGGCCTTCCATCACCGCCGCAAGGCCTTCGAACGGATCTGCCGTCGTGACACCGAAACCGGTGCACCCGTGATCAAGGGCGATGTCTTTGAGGTGGTCCCGAAGCACGGGACCACGATACGGCTCTGGGAGCGCCCTGCGTCGTGCCGCTACTCAGGCCGTTACGGCGTCACGAGCCGGACCGCGAACCACGAGCCGGATCGGGGAGACGAGACCGGCGTCGGACAGAGCCCCGATGGCCGCCTCTTCATCATCCCCGATCCGGGTCGGCCCGCCGCTCCCGGACAACAGCATCGGAACGATGCAGTCGGCGCACGCCCCCGTCCCGTCCATCACACAAACGTCACAATCGATGATCACGATCACTCCTCTCAGCAGATAGTGACAAGCTAAAGAACGGGTGTGACAGATTTTGAGTAGCGGAGTAGCGGAGTAGCCGAGTAGCGGAGTCAGGGCTACCAGCTGCCAGATATGAGCCATGAGCAGGACCCTGCACCGGATACGGACGACCGGTACCCGGAACTCCGTCAGGCTCCCCCTTCTTGCTCGAAGCTCACAGCTCAAAGCCCACAGCCGTGAGCCATGAGCGGGACCTGTACGGACTACGGGATACGGAGTACGGTCTTCGCCATGCGTCTTGGACTCAACCTTGGCTATTGGGGGACGGCGGTCGCCGGTGACTCGACGCTGGTGACGGAGGCCGAACGTCTCGGGTACGACTCGGTGTGGACCGCCGAGGCCTACGGGTCGGACGCTATTACCCCACTCGCCTACCTCGCCGCCCGCACCGAGAGAATCAAACTCGGGTCCGGGATCCTCCAGATGCCGGCGCGAACACCCGCCATGACGGCCATGACCGCTGCGACCCTCGATGAGATGTCCGGCGGCCGTTTCCTGCTCGGCCTCGGCGTCTCCGGACCGCAGGTCGTCGAGGGCTGGCACGGCCGCCCGTATGGAAAGCCTCTCAAGGTAACCCGGGAGTACATCGAGATCGTCCGAAAGATCCTCGCCAGGGACGAACCGGTCGAGTTCGATGGCGACCACTACCAGATGCCCTACCGGGGTCCAGGAGCCACCGGAGCCGGCAAAGCGCTCAAACTCATCTCCAAGCCACGCAACCCGGATCTGCCGATCTACCTGGCGGCTATCGGGCCGAACAACGTCCGTCTGGCCGCCGAGATCGCAGATGGATGGCTCCCGGTCTTCTACTCACCCGAGCAGGCCGGCCGCATCTTCCGACCCCTCCTCGACGAGGGCTTTGCCCGATCCGGTGAAACGGACAAGGCCGACCGGTTCGACACCGCCGTCTCGGTGTTCGTGTTCCTCGACGACGATCTCGAACGGGCTCGCCTCGCCGCCAGGCCGATGCTCTCGCTGTACATCGGCGGGATGGGAGCGAAGGGGAAGAACTTTTACCACGACCTCGCCCACCGCTACGGCTACGGCGAAGCAGCCGACCGTATCCAGGAGTCGTACCTCGCCGGCCGGAAGATGGAAGCGATGCGAGCGGTCCCGAACGAACTCATCGACGAGGTGAGCCTCGTCGGCTCGCGAGAGCGCATCGCAGATCGTCTTGAAGCGTGGAAGGAATCCGGGGTAACGACGCTCATCGCTGCAACGACGGACCTGTCGACGGTCCGCACCCTCGCAGAGCTGATTGCTTGAACGCGTCAGCAGTTCGTTGCCGTGGCGAGCGCCCGACAGATCTCCATCATCC
>JAUXCV010000059.1 GCA_030618675.1 Acidimicrobiia bacterium
GGCTCGTCGACGTCCTCGCCCAACACATCGCAACCTACCCCGGAGACGATGGCCTGATCTTCACCGCACCCGCAGGAGGGCCGCTGCGCCGCACCAGCTTCCGCACACGTTTCTGGAAACCCGCCGTCCACTCCTCCGTCGGTGAACCGTGCCGGTTCCACGACATGAGGCACACGCATGTGGCGCTCCTCATCGACCAAGGAGCACACCCATCGGTGATCGCCTCAAGGCTCGGGCACACGTCGGTGCGGACCGTCCTCGACGTCTACGGTCATCTCTTCGAAGGCCTCGACCGCGACATCGCCGACGCCCTTGATGCGCCCTCCGACGAACCTGCTGCCTACTTTCTGCCTACTTTGGAGCAGAACAAGATCATCGACTTCCCCCAGAAATAGCCGAAACCCTTGCAGTGCAAGGGTTTCAAGCGTGGGCGCTACTGGGATTGAACCAGTGACCTCTGCCGTGTCGAGGCAGCGCTCTGCCGCTGAGCTAAGCGCCCGTTGTTGGACATTGTATCCCGACGAGGCGACGCCGGGACTCGAACCCGGGTAGAGGGTTTTGCAGACCCTTGCCTAGCCACTCGGCCACGTCGCCGAGACCTTTGTCAACAGAGGACGGCCGAAACCGCCCTCCGAGCGGATGACCGGATTCGAACCGGCGACCTCAACCTTGGCAAGGTTGCGCTCTACCAGCTGAGCTACATCCGCGCAGAAGTGAAGAGTACCACGACGCGGCTCGAACAGCCTATGCCCCCGTTGACCCGAATCCTCCCGATCCACGAGTCGAACCGGGGAGTTCGTCGACCGGGATGAACTCCTGAACAGCCACCGGGATCACCACGAACTGGGCGATCCGATCGCCCCGGGCGATCTCGAAACTCTCCCTCGACAGATTGACCAACACGACCTTGATCTCGCCGCGATAGCCGGCATCGACGAGCCCCGGGCCGTTGACCACCGAGATACCGCTTCGGGCCGCAAGGCCGCTCCGGGGTGTTACGAGCCCTGCGAATCCGTCGGGAATCGCCACAGCGATCCCGGTTGGAACGACCGCACGTTGCCCGGCGTCCATCGTCACGGGCTCACGCGCGTAGAGGTCGACCCCACCGTCACCGGGATGTGCATGCGCGGGAATCGGCAGTCCGTCGTCGAGTCGCTGCAGCGGGATCTTCATATGCGTGGACCTCGGTCGCTTGGCACGAATGGTATCGCCGTCAGAGCCACGTCGGTGCCTCAACTGTCGGCACATCGGCGGTATCGTCCCAACATCGACCAAATGGATCCATGGCCAGGAAGAAATCAGAAACTCAACTCCCCGGCAACAATGGCCGGTGGTTCCTCGAACTCGCAGGGGTAGTCGACCCCCCTCTGAGTCCTACCGAGACGTACACGGAGTTGGAAGCACTCGAGCCCCCGCCGCCATTCGTCGCATCCGAGAGTGCTGCAGTCACAGCCGGGGCCGCAGCGGTGAGCGGTTCGCTGTCTACGAACGCCAACGGCGAGACCGCAGGAGACGGTGACACCTTCGTGCCCGTCGCCGCGCGATCAGATGATGGCCTCCCCGATTGGCAGCCCGATGACGTCTCTCCCCGGCTCGGGCGGCGCGGACTCGGACGGTGGCTGGCCGCAGCACTCCTCGTACTCGTTGTCGTCGCCGTAGGCCTCGCCGTCGTACTGCTCCCACGTGCCGTGCAGAGTGAGGCCGATGCTCTCGCTGCCGGATACACCCGATCCCTCACAGATCTGCGCAACGAACTCCCCCACTCCCAGGACACCCTTGCAGTCCTCACCGACGCCGCAAGCACCTCCGAAGCAGTTTCGGCGTCGGTACCAGCGATCGGGGATCTCAACACGCGAGGAACCGTCGTCATCAGCCTCGCCACGACACCGCTGCCATCCACGCTTATGTTCGTCCCGCGAGATCCACTTGAAGCGCTTGAACCGACACGCACCACGATGCTGATCCTCGGTGCCGAAGCTGAAGGCATCTCCGGCCGCCTCGCAACGACGTTCACCTATCGCTCTACCGTGCCGGCCCTCTTCGCAACCCCGGACCTGCCCGTTGAGGCCGACTCTGCGACCACGAACGCCCTGAGCGTGACACTCGCCGAATCGCTCGCCGACACGGCACGCCTCGTCGCAGATCTCCCAACCGATCCCACCTTCGCAGAAACGCGGGATCTCGCGACCAAAGCATCCGAACGGTATGCACCCTGGCAGTTGGAGTATCTCGACGCTCTGAGAGAGGGCCATACTGCCCGTGCCGCAGATCTCGTTGTCGAACTCGATGCGGCACGTGATGACATCGCCGCCGCACTCGACGTCGCCCTTGGAGTCGTCCGAGCCGAAGTGGATCCACGCATCGTCGCTCTCGCCGCCGAGACCGAGACCGCGATCAACGATATCCCGTAGCCCTACCGGACGCTGATGTCGTCGGACCGCTGCTCGAGGGCCGCGGCTTCTCGCTCGAAGTCCTCCGCCCCCTGGAACTCCATGTACACGGACGCGAACCTCAGGTAGGCGACCTCGTCGAGATCACGGAGTTCCGCGAGAACCGCTTTGCCGAGTTCATCACTTGTGACAAGCGCCGACCCTCCACGGGCTGAAGCCTCGATCCTTGCGACGATGTCATCGATGGCTCCGTCAGCCACGGGTCGATCGGCAAGCGCCGACTCGAGACCGCGGCGCACTTTCTCTCGATCGAACGCTTCGCGCCGTCCACTGCGCTTGACGACGGTCGCTCCGATCGCGGGGCGTTCGAACGTGGTGAATCGCTCACCACACACCAGACACTCTCGGCGACGTCGAATCGCTCCGCCGCCCTCGGCGGGCCGCGAGTCGACCACACGGGTATCTTCGGTCGCACAAAGCGGACATCTCATCGTGTTCCGAAGCGTACTCCACACCGGGATCGAACCACTCAGGGACACCGGGATTACCCGCTACGTACCGTGTTACCGGTCAGGCCTCGTCCGGAGACGGGATCTGGAGAACCTCGCCAACGCGAATCAGCGATGTCGGCAGATCGTTCAGATCCTGAATCGTCGAGATCATCCCTCGTACGTCTTCGCCCGGAGCGATCGTGTCGACGGAGATAGACCAGAGCGTGTCACCTGCGTGGACCCGGTAGTCGACCGTCGCGAGGGGATCACCACCGGTCATAGCGTGAACGGCAGTGGCGAGGAGGAGCACGAATGCTGCAACAGTCGTGGAGATGATGACCAACGCTCGGGCGCTGGTGCTTCGTTGCGAAATCATCCGTGTCTCCTCCTGGTCGCCAATCTGCCATTCGCCGGCTTTCGCCGGCCCTGCGCTGTGGGTTTGTTCCCACGATGCGAACGTACCGCCCGGGTGTGACAGAAAACGGAGATCCCTACCACCAATCGAACGTTTGTTCGTCTCGCTCCGAACACTACCGAACATCTGTTCGGTAGTCAAGTCGAACATATGTTTGGTCTTGACGTCGATCTCCACTAGCGTGGCCCCACGCGAACCAAGGGCACACCGTGGATAGAACGAACGATCTCACCGACCGGCAGCGTCAGATCCTCGATCTGATCAGCGAGACCGTTCGTGGCCGTGGCTATCCGCCGTCGGTTCGCGAGATCGGTGACGCCGTAGGACTGTCCTCCCCATCAACCGTGCACAGTCACCTGACCGCACTCGAGCGAGCCGGCTATCTCCGTCGCGATCCCAGCAAGCCGCGGGCGATCGAAGTGATCGACGATGGCTCCTCGGAGGCCTCGCTCCATCGGGCACCCACCCGAGACGTCCCGCTCGTCGGACGGATCGCAGCGGGTTCCCCGATCCTGGCTGAGGAAGACATCCAGGAGATCTACCCGCTTCCAACCGAACTCGTGGGCAACGATCCCGTCTTCATGCTCGACGTTCGGGGCGACTCGATGGTCGACGCGGGGATCTTCGATGGCGACTACGTCGTCGTCCGGCGACAGCCGACAGCGAACAACGGTCAGATCGTCGCTGCGCTCGTGGGCGAGGACGAAGCCACGGTGAAACGTTTCCGGCGCAAGGACGGTCGGGTCATCCTCGAAGCCGAGAACCCGGCGTACGCCCCGATGGTCTTCACCGAAGGCGTCGAGATCCTCGGCATCGTCGTCGCCGTGTTGCGCCGCGTCGAGTAGGTCAGTCGACCGTTCCGCGGTAGACGATCGCTGCCGGGCCGGTCATCCAGGCGCCTGCGTCGTCGAATTCGATCAGCAATTCACCGCCCGGCAGAGCGACGGTGACGGCATCGCCGAGTTCCTGAACGGCTCGTGCTGCGAAGGCAGCCGCCGCCGAACCGGTTCCCGACGCCTGGGTCTCCCCCACCCCGCGCTCCCACACTCGCACCTTGATCCGATTCCCTTCGTCGAACTCGACGAACTCGACGTTCGAGCCGTCGGGGAAGATGGCATCCTGTTCGACCGTCGGCCCGATTCCCCCAACGTCCGCTTCGTCGACATCGTCGACGAAGAGCACGGCGTGGGGATTGCCCACACCCACTGGCCGCACAGCGTGTCCGGCCACGATCAGCTCTTCCGTCCGGAAAGCGTGTGGCACGCCGACGAACGCTCGCACGATGCCGCCGGGCAGGACCGTTGCAGGATGGTCGCCCACCGCGGATCGGATGGTCAGCGCGGGGCCGTTCACGATGTCATGTTCAACGGCGATGAGAGCGACACAACGCAGACCGTTGCCGCACATCTCCGCCTCGCCACCGTCGGCGTTCCAGTAGCGCATCGCGACGGTGGCCGCATCGACAGCGGTGATCTCGAGGATCCCGTCGGCGCCGATCCCTGTCTTTCGTCCGCACAACTCGGCGATGCGCTCGGGCGAGAGCGCGAGCGGTTCCGTCACGACGATGAAGTCGTTGCCGAGTCCCTCAGCTTTCACGAAATCCATGGCATGTCCTTTTGGATCTGGGCAAGCGCTGAACGAAGCACCTGTGCGGGTTCATGGTGCCACGGAATCCATCCAATGCGCGGATCCCGGCGGAAGTACGTCCTCTGACGTTTCACGAGTGATGCGGTCGCCGCGATCGCATCATCGCGAGCTGCGGCCAAATCCCGATCGCCCTCGATCACCGCCAGCAACTCCCGGTATCCGACCGCGTGGCTCGCCGTGCGTCCAAGAGTGGGAGCGAGACCGGTGACCTCGTCGACCAGACCGTGGTCCAGCATGGCGTCGAATCGTTCCTCGATCCGCTGCCGTATCGCGGGTCCCGGATCGACACCGATCGCTGTGAAGTCTCGCAACGGTTGGTAGGCCCGCACAGCTTGGGCCTGGTCTGATGCTGCCCGGAATGTCGGCGACTCGCCGGTAAGCCGCATGATCTCGACGGCACGAAGGACTCGGCGCGGATTGGCCATGTCGATGACCTCGCCCGCCGTCGGATCGGCGGCCGTGAGTTCATCTCTCAGTTCGTCTGCGGACCGTGACTCCAGTTGCCTGCGAAGCTCTGCGTCCGTCGGGGGGAACTCCAGAGGATCGACGAGGGATCGAAAATGCAGACCGGAGCCGCCGGCGACCACGGCGGTGCCGCCCGACGATTCGAGTCGATCGAGAACCTCCGTTCCGGCGGCCTGAAACTCGGCCACGGTGTATTCATCCGAGGGGTCGGCGATGTCGACGAGGTGGTAGCCGAACCGGCGGCGAGTGCTTGGGTTGGGCTTCGCGGTGCCGATGTCCATGCCACGGAACACCTGCATCGAGTCCACCGATACGATCTCCGCCCCGATCCGCTCGGCGATCGCCTCGGCGACCTCGGACTTCCCGGCTGCGGTGGGGCCAAGTACGGCGATGATGCTCAGGCCAACATCCCCTCAAGATAGTGTGGCGCGGCTCGCGTGATACGGAGATCGAGGAACCGACCCGGCTCATGGACTCCATCGACGTGGACGATCCGATTGCCTTCCGTCCGCGTGGTGGCCACACCCGGATCTCTCCGTGAAGGACCTTCGGTGAGGACTCGCTCGATCATCCCCACCCGCTCCTGATTCCGTTCATAGGTGATGGCGTTCTGCATCTCGACGAGTCGATCGAAGCGCTCCCCTACATCAGCAGCAGGCACACGGTCCGACATCTCCGCTGCGGGTGTGCCCGGACGAGGCGAGAATTGGAACATGAAGGCGCTGTCAAAGCGAGCTTCTTTCACGACGGCGAGCGTTGCAGCGAAATCGTCCTCGGTCTCTCCCGGGAACCCGACGATGATGTCAGTTGAGACGCTGAGATCGCGGACCAGCCGACGGGCCATCGCGAGTTTGTCGAGGAAACGTCGTCCGGTGTAGCCGCGGTGCATCGCGGAGAGAATCCGATCGCTCCCGGATTGGAGAGGGAGGTGGAGTTGCGCAGCGACCGACGGCGTCTCCGCCATCGCTCGAGCGACGTCTTCCTGTATGTCCTTCGGATGCGGGCTTGTGTATCGGATGCGGCCGATTCCATCGACCTCACCGGCCCGCCGAAGGAGATCCGCGAAGAGAGGCTGACGTCCGTTGAGATCGAGGTCGCGCCCGTAGGAGTTGACGTTCTGACCGAGGAGGGTGATCTCGACGACCCCCTCATCTGCCAGGCGTTGGATCTCCCGGATGACGTCGCCGGGCCTCCGGCTGATCTCGGGCCCACGCACGATGGGCACGATGCAGAACGTGCAACTGTTGTTGCATCCGGTTGTGATCGTTACCCAGGCCGAATGCTCCGAGTCGCGCCGCGTTGGGAGGAACGACGGCGCGTCGCCGGGGTTGCCGGACTCCTCCCAGATCTCGGTGACCGGACCCCACTCATCGACCCGATCGAGAAGATCCACGACCCGGTGGATGTTGTGGGTTCCGAACACGACATCGACCCACGGTGCTCGCTCGCGAACGATCTCTTTGTCCTTCTGGGCCGTACACCCGCCGATGGCGATCCGCATGCCGGGGTTCCTCTTCTTGTCCGCCTTCAGGGATCCGAGGTAGCCGTAGAGGCGCTGGTCCGCGTTCTCGCGGATCGTGCACGTGTTCAGGACAACGACATCGGCCCCGGCCGCGCGATCTGTGCGAACCATCCCGTCGGCCTCGAGCAACCCCGCGATCCTCTCTGAGTCGTGCTCGTTCATCTGGCAACCGAACGTGCGGATGAAGTACGAACCGCCCGTACGCCGCGGCTGACGCATCTCGCGCACGGCGGGCATCCCGAGGATCGTTGCATCGCTCATGTTCGTCCGGAACTCCGTGTGTTCAACGGGCGTAGTCGCGTGCCCGGTACTCCCGGATCACGGTGACTTCGATCTGACCGGGATACTGCAGGTCCTCTTCGAGTTTGCGCGCGATGCGCCGCGCCAGGTCGCTGGCCTGCAGATCATCCACGTTGCCCGGGTCGACCACAACTCGGATCTCGCGTCCGGCTTGCAGTGCGAACACCCTGGAAACGCCGGAGAAACCACCGGCGATCTCTTCGAGGCGCTCCAGCCGACGAACATACGACTCGAGAGCCTCGCGTCTCGCTCCCGGCCGCGCAGCAGAGACCGCGTCCGCCGCCTGAACCAGAACCGCAGTCAGCGTCCGGGGCTCGACCTCGTTGTGATGCGCCTCGATCGCATGGACGATGGCCGGATCCTCGCCGAACCGTCGAGCGATCTCTGCGCCGAGAAGAGCGTGCGACCCGCCGATCTCGTGAGACACGGCCTTGCCGATGTCGTGCAGGAACGCGGCTCTCTTCGCCTCCTTCTCATCGATCCCCAACTCGGCCGCGAGCATCCCGGCGATATGCGCCGACTCCACGAGGTGGTTCAGCACGTTCTGGCCGTAGCTCGTGCGATAGTGAAGGCGGCCGAGAAGCGTGATGAGCTCGGGGTGCATCTTCGTCAATCCCACTTCGAGGAGTGCCCACTCTCCGGAGTCACGGATCGACTGATCGACCTCCTGGCGTGACTTCTCGTACGCCTCTTCGATCGATGATGGATGGATGCGACCGCCTTCGACGAGCCTCTCAAGTGCACGCCGTGCGACCTCGCGCCGAACCGGATCGAACGTCGACACCGACACCGCTTCAGGCGTGTCGTCAACGATGAGGTTCACTCCAGCGACGGCTTCGAACGTTCGAATGTTGCGGCCGTCACGACCAATGATCCGCCCCTTCATGTCATCGGACGGCAGCGGTACGACCGACACGGTGGTCTCCGAGACGACGTCGGAGGCGAGTCGCTGGATCACCGTTCCGAGGATCCGTCGTGCTCTTCGCTCGGATTCCTCTCGCGCCTTCACCTCGAGGTCGCGGATAAGCACCATGGCATCGCGGCGTGCTTCGGTCTCAACAGAGTCGAGCAGTTCGGCTTTCGCCGCTTTCGAATCGAAGCCGGCGATCCTCTCGAGCGTCCCGCGAGCTTCTTCCTTGACGGCTTCCGATTCGACCACTGCGCTTTCGGCCGCGCGTTCTCGAGCGATCATGAGTTCCTCGCGCTGAGCGAGGTTCCCGGCACGCTGTTCGAGCGTCGCCTCACGCTGCGATAGACGAGATTCTTGCGAACCCATCTCGACGCGCCGGTGTTCAAGCGTCGCGTCCTCGCGATCGCGGTACGTCTCAGCCTTCGACCGCGCCTCCTCTTCCGCTCGAGCGAGGATCCGCTGAGCGTCGAGTCGGGCGTCGGCCAGAGTCTCGTCGGGGGTCGGCAG
>JAUXCV010000271.1 GCA_030618675.1 Acidimicrobiia bacterium
GACGGCAAGGTTCCGCTTCTGTTCAACATCCACGGCGGACCTGCGGCCCAGTACGGGTACGGGTTCTTCGATGAGTTCCAGGTGTACGCCGGGGCGGGATACGGTGTGGTGGCGATCAACCCGCGGGGATCCAGCGGCTACGGCAACGACTTCGTCCGGGCCGTTGTCGGCGCCTGGCACGACGAGATGCCACCGGACCTCGCCGACCTGCTCGCTGCGCCCGATGTGGCGGCCGGGCAGTTCCCCCGCCTCGACCCGAATCGCATGGGGATCATGGGTGGTTCCTACGGTGGCTTCGCCACGGTTCGGGTGACGGCCGAGGACCAGCGCTACAGATCAGCGGTCGCCGAGCGCGGGGTCTATGCCTGGACGTCCTTCGGCGGCACTTCCGACATCGGTCCGTACTTCGGCGGCATGTACCTGAAGAGGGGAGCGACCAGGGACGAACTCTGGGCAGCATCGCCGCTGCGGCATGCCGATCAGATCACGACCCCGACGCTTGTGCTGCACTCCGAGACCGACTGGCGTTGCCCGATCGAGCAAGGCGAGCAACTGTTCGCCCTTCTCCAGGGCAACGGCGTCGAGTCGGAGATGCTCCGATTCCCCGGCGAGAGTCACGAACTCACCCGGGGAGGCAAGCCGAAACACCGGGTCGAGCGTTTCGAAGCCATCCTCGAGTGGCACGGCAGGTACTTGGCGTAGGACCCGAGCTTTGAGTTGCGAGCTATGAGCAGGAGGGGGGGAGGCTTCGCCGACTACTGACCACTGACCACTGACTACTGACTACTGACTACTGACTACCGACTACCGGCAAAGACAACATGACGACCTCACCAGACACTCCGATGCCGATCGTGGCCGTTGACGCACTTGATGCCGTCATCGAGCACCGTGGGGGCCAGCATCGCCAGAGCCAGCAGGACATGGTCTCATGGGTCGCACAAGCGATCGAGGACGAGCATCACCTCATCTGCGAAGCCGGAACGGGCGTTGGCAAGTCGTTCGGCTATCTCGTCCCCGCGATCGTGTCACAACGTCGCATCGTTGTCGCCACTTCCACCAAGACACTGCAGGATCAGATCGCAGCGGACCTTCCCGAGATCGTCGAGATCCTCAGCCAACACGGACACGACGCCACCTGGGCCGTCGTCAAGGGCCGCGCCTCCTACCTCTGCCCCGCCAAGGTCGCCGAGCGGCACCCGCAACTCCTCTCCGAAACCGGTGCCGATACGAACCTCGATACCATCATCGACTGGTGGCGGAACGGCGGGGATGGCGAACGGGACCACGCACCCGCCGCCGTCGACAACCGAACCTGGTCCACCGTCAGCGTTTCCGGGATGGAGTGTCCCGGTCGGCGCTGTTCCTACGCCGATCGCTGTCCTGCCATCGCAGCACTCAACGACGCGCGCGAATCACAACTCGTCATCTGCAACCACCACCTGTACGGCAGTGACATCAACTCCGACGGCGCCATTCTCGGCGACCACGATGCCGTCATCTTCGACGAAGCTCACCGGCTCGAAGATGCCCTCTGCTCCAGCGTGGGTATCACACTCACTAACGGCCGGTTCGCCGGCTACGCACGTGACGTCACCGCGCTTCTCAAGAGCCTTGGTGTCTCGGCTACCGACCGCAAGTCCCACATCGGCCGGCTGTGGGAAGCGATCAACGACGTACAAGCGTGGCTCAGCCAACTCGACGTGGGAGAAGTGCGGCTCCCCATCGAAGGAGATCCCGCCGCCGTCGTTCGCACGCTGCAGCAGACCGTCCGCGCCATCGACCGTGTAGCCCGGAATACCACGGCAGAGGGGCTGATCGTCACGGGACTGCGGGAACGTACCAGCAACCTGGCTGGTCATCTTCAGGGCGATCTCGGTGTACTCACCGATCCGGTCACCGGCCACGTCTGCTGGATCGAACCCGGGCCCGTTCTGAGAACGTCCCCCGTCTCCGTCTCTGATACGTTCTCCGACAACCTGGCGGCGAATCGCCCCACGATCCTCACCTCAGCCACCCTTACGGTCGGCGGGAGCTTCGACGCCATCGCCCGTCAGTTCGGCTACAGCGCCCCGGTGGGAGACATGTCTGATCCGCACGCCGATCCGGACAGCCCCGACCCGCTCCGATACATGACTCTCAGGGTCGAGAGTCCTTTCGACTATCTCCGCCAGGCATGCCTCTACCTGCCGGAACTCGAGGAGCCGACCGCAGACGGCTGGGGTGATTCAGTAGCGAGGCTGGCCGACGATCTTGTCGAGGCGGCCGGTGGACGGGCGCTGATCCTTTGCACGTCCAACGCAGCCGTGGCTCGCATCTCGGTACGCCTCGAAGGTGGCCGGCATCGCATCCTCAGCCAGGGAGCCCAGGCACGCAACACGCTGCTCGATGAGTTCCGCAACGACGAGAGCTCCGTCCTGGTTGCCACGATGGGCTTCTGGGAAGGGGTCGATATCGTCGGCGACGCCTGCCAGCTTGTTCTCATCGATCGTGTGCCGTTTCCCCGCCCCGATGATCCTCTCTGGAGCGCACGGCGCGAGGCGGCGATGGAGGCGGGACTCTCTGCTTTCGTGACCGTGGATCTGCCGCGCGCGGCGAACCTCACCGCCCAAGGTGCTGGGAGGCTCATTCGCAGCATCCATGACGAAGGGATGATCGTGCTGTGCGACCGGCGCCTGCAGACGAAGCGCTACGGCAGCGTCATCCTCAGCACACTGCCCGAGATGCCGATCATCACCGACCAGAGCGAAGCGGTCGCGTATCTGGAAGGTTTGTGAGCAGCAGGGGACAGAAGGAACGCGTGGCCGCATCTTCTCCTGCAAGCTCCCAGAACCCCCTCCGCCTCCACCATCGGCACCTCCCCCACTTCGCCTGAATCCACGGCTTGTGAGTGGGTTGATTGGCGGGATCTCATGGTGGGGCCGGGATTCGAGGGGTTGGCGCTGTTCACGATCTCGGTGAAGGTGCGAGCGGCGCTCTCTGACACTCTCCCTCGCCGACGAAGGAGGTGGGGGAGATGCCCGGCAGGGCAGAGGGGGCCGCTGGATGGCGTTGTCCTGCGGAAGAATGCCCCCC
>JAUXCV010000325.1 GCA_030618675.1 Acidimicrobiia bacterium
AACGGTGACATCTGGGTCCACAGCGGGGTTGCCTATCTCGGTACGCTCGGACTGGGCAGCACTTGTCCCGCTACCGGTGTGCGGCGCTACGACGTGTCCGACCCGTCGGAGCCGGTGGCACTGGAAGCCATCTCGGACGACTACTCCGGTACGAGCACGGAAGTCGTATGGGCGGGGAGAATCGATACCGACCGGTTCTCGGGAGATCTTGCCATCGTGGCCCACGAACTCTGTGGTTCCGCTGATGAGGACGCATTCCGTGGACTCGCCCTCTACGACGTCACGGATCCTTCCCTGCCGGTGGATCTAGGAACGTACGAAACGGGACCCGGAACGTTGGGGATCCGTGATTTCGACGTATGGGTCGAAGAAGACCGGATTCTCGTGGTCGCCGCGGCACCGAACTCGTTCCTGGATCACTCCGACGCCCTCGGCGACGTCCGTATCGTTGATGTCACCGATCCCGCGAATCCCGTGGACGTCGCCGACTGGGATTTCCGGCGTGATAGTGCTGTCGACGATGTCGATCCGTGGAGCTTCTCGAGTGACACTCAAGAGACTCTGATGGGTGATGATCTCGACGATGCCGATCCAAGGGATCTACACGCGCAGGGCATCACCGTAGACCAGGCGGGGAAGCGTGCTTTCGTCGCTCTCTGGGATGCGGGGGTTATCGTTCTCGATCTGTCCGATCTATCGCAGCCCGGCATAGCCGGTCACGTCACATCGCTGGACTACCAGGAAGCGAAGTCGAGCTCGACGGCCTTCGACTCGGACAGCGGAATCCTCGTCGTCAATCAGCGGGATCTCGACCCTCTTGACAATGACGAAGGCATGGAGGCGTGGGGGACCAGCGGTGTGTTCGATGCGAGCGGACAAGGTAGTCCGCGTCCGGGTTCCCTCTACTCGATCGAGGATGCTCTACCTGATGCTGAAGGCAGGTTGGTCCTCGACGGATTGTATTCGGTGAACGAAGCCGTGATCGTCGGTCACTATCTCTACACCGTGTGGCTCTCCGGCGGATTGCGCGTGGTGGATCTTTCGGACCCGGCGGAACTCATTGAGGTAGCATCCTTCGTTCCCCCGACACGAGTCGATCCGAAGCGGCACTTCGCGTCTCCGAACGGCAATATCGCGATGCCTCTGGCATGGTCGGTCCACATCGTCGACACCCTCATCTACGTATCCGACGCCAACACCGGCCTCTGGATCCTTCGCCTCTCTGAGCACCTTCTTGTAGATGAGCAGATCGGCGAGGAGACCATCCTGTCCCTGGATCGTTCAGAAGCCCGGTTCCCGTAGCTCCACAAGAACCGGGACTGCGCACCGTTCGGATCGCGATCTTCGTTCGCTCCGGTACCATTCTTCCGTTCACCCAGCGAAGAGGAGCATCCCGTGCCATCTGAAGACGACTACCGCCTGCCTCGAACCGTCATTCCGAGCCACTATGAACTAGCGCTGACCCCGGATCTCGAAGGCGCGACATTCGGTGGACACGTCGTGATCAACGTCGACGTGGCCGAGGCAGTCTCGGAGGTCGTGCTGAACACCGCCGAACTGACCATGCGCTCTGCGGTTCTTTCGAACGACGATGGTCGTCGACTCAAGGCGACGACCGAGAGTGATGAGGACGCTGAGCGGACGACGGTGACGCTCGCGTCGCCTCTGGACCCCGGTCCGTGGAGGCTTGAGATCTCGTTCGACGGAATCCTCAACGATGACCTGCGCGGCTTCTACCGCTCCGTCTATACGGACCCGGCCGGGACTGAGAAGACCATCGCCACCACCCAGTTCGAAGCGACCGAAGCCCGTCGGGCCTTCCCCTGCTGGGATGAACCAGACCTGAAGGCGACCTTTGGCGTGACGCTCGTGGTCGACGATGAACTCACCGTGATCTCGAACGGCGCCGAGATCGGCCGTGAACCGGCGGGTGACGGGAAGGTCGCTGTGCGTTTCGCCGACACGATGAAGATGTCCACGTATCTCGTCGCATTCATCGTCGGCGAACTCGACGTGACCGACACCGTCGACGTCGACGGCATACCGTTGCGGATCGCCTTCCCTCCCGGCAAGGATCACCTCACCGACTTCGCCATCGATATCGCGGCGCACTCCCTGCGCTACTACGCCGAGTACTACGACATCCCGTACCCCGGCGGGAAGATGGACAAGATCGCCATCCCGGACTTCGCGTGGGGGGCGATGGAGAACCTCGGTGCCGTCACCTATCGTGAGACGGCGCTGCTCCTCGATGTTCGCACGGCGACGCAGGACGAACTGATGCGGGTGGCTGAGGTCGTTGCTCACGAGATCGCCCACATGTGGTTCGGCGATCTGGTCACGATGAAGTGGTGGAACGGGATCTGGCTCAACGAAGCATTCGCCACCTTCGCCTCTATGAAGTGCGTCGACGCATACCGGCCCGACTGGAAGATCTGGCTCACGTTCTCCGAGGGTCGGGCCCATTCGATGGAGACCGATGCGCTGGTAGCGACGCGGCCCATTGAGATCCCCGTGGCATCCCCTGAGGAAGCGAACGCCATGTTCGACTCTCTCACCTACGAGAAGGGCGCTTCGATTCTCCGGATGCTCGAGCAGTATCTCGGTGAGG
>JAUXCV010000427.1 GCA_030618675.1 Acidimicrobiia bacterium
CATCTCTCCGTTCGTGCGGAGATCGCGGAGGCGGTCTCAGTTGGCGAGGTCGACCCCGGTCTCGACGGCTTCCAGGTTGACCTCGGCGAACGAACCGGCGTCGGCGGTCTCGCGAAGCGCGTCGAGCGGGTACGGATTCGTGAGCGCCAGGGCAGCGGAGAGGTAGACGAGGCCCATCGACGTTTTCGGGATGCGCTTCGCCGCCGACTTCGGGTCGATCACCACGACACGCGCCTGTGTCTCGAGATAGGCGTGCTCAGGGATCGTCAGCACCACGTCGTCCGGTGTCATCGCACCCAGATACGGACCGGCCTTCCCGTATCCATCCGACGAGATGATCGCCAGAACGTCGGGCCTTGTCACGGCCGTCAGCGGCATCTCCCCGGGTGCGATCCACAGTTCGGAGACCGAGTGACCGGACTTCACCGTCACGGGGTAGTCGTCACGCTGAGCCGCCCACAGACCCGAGCGAATGCCACCGAGGGCCACCAGACGCGACGCGGAGCGGACCTTCCCGCCCGCCGAGCCCGCCACAACGAGTGACATCGGGTGGTCGAGGGTGTGGGCGTGGCCTACTGGAATGGGGCGAGCGCCCATGACGGGGGTTCCGACGAGCGCCGAGTGGGCTTCTCGGTATCCGACCGAGTACTCGACGGCCTCACGGTCGTAGAGAAGACCGGGTTCGAATCCCCAGGACCTCATGGAGTCCTCCATGCCGGCCCGGGTGAACTTGTTCGAGCGCACGTAGTACGCCGTGCAGAGATCCCAGACGTCGAGCAGCGCGAACCCCGGCGTCGTCATGGCCGCGGCGAATCGATCGGCGAGATCACCATCGAACGACGATCCTCGGTAGACGTATGCGGCGCCGTTCACGCCAACCGTCGCGCAGATGTCGAGCGGGGTCTCCAGGTTGCCGAGTGGCGTCGTCGACGTGACTCCGCCCTGCGGTGTGGTCGTCGAATGCTGGCCTCCGGTCATCCCGAAGTTCAGGTTGTTCATCACGATCACGGTGATCCCGATGTTCCGCCGGGCCGCCGAGATCAGATGCGTGCCGCCGATCCCGGTGCCGCCGTCACCCATGATCACGACGACTTCGAGATCGGGGTTCGCGAGTTTGATTCCGGTTGCATATGTCGCCGAGCGTCCGTGAAGGCCGTGGAAAGCCGACGTAACGAAGTACTGGTCGGAGAGCCCCGAGCATCCGATATCGGAGACGATCACGACCTTTGCCGGATCGAGGTCGAGCTTGATCATGGCCTCGTTGAGACGGTCGAGGATCGGCCCGTGCCCGCACCCGGGGCAGAACGGGTACGGATCGTCGGTGCGGAACGTCGAGATCGGTGTGATCGTGATGGCGCTCATCGCACCGCCTCCATGATCTCGTCGACCGTGATGAGTCCGCCGTCGATGCGATTCACGCCGACGATCTCCCGGTCCCCGGCGATCCGTTCCAGTTCCCTGCTGTAGAGGCCCATGTTGAGTTCGGGAACGATGATCCTCTCGATGCCCTCGAAGGCGGCGGCACACGCGGTCTCCGGGATCGGCCAGAGGCTCTGCACGACCAGGTTCGAGACGGCGACTCCTTCGGTTCGGAGTCTCGCAACAGCAGCTCGAGCCGCGCCGGCCGTGACCCCGTAGGACACGACGATGGTGCTTGCGCCGGAGATGAGGTCTGCGTTGACCATCTCGATCTCGTCCCGGTGATCCTCGATCTTCGCGATGAGGTGCTCGTTGAGCGCTCCGACCTTCACTGCGTTCTTCGTGATGTAGGCGCCTTCGTCGTGGGTGGAACCGGTGAAGCGGAAGGCATTCCCTTCTCCGTAACGTCGCATCGGCTCGACGGCGTCGCGTGGCTCCCACGAATACGGCAGACCTTCGTGCTTCTCCGCACGCTCAACTCCATGCATCGACGGGTACTCGTCCACGTCGACCGCCGAAAGCGTCATCG
>JAUXCV010000256.1 GCA_030618675.1 Acidimicrobiia bacterium
AGCAGATACTCCCTGTCGAATGCACCTAGCCTCTCAAGTTCATCAAGCGCCATCTCGGACCGACCGGAGACATAGATGGGCTCACTGTTGTAGCCGATGTATGCCCGGACCGGGTGAGCATCTGCCGTGTCACCAAGCGTCTGGGCGATCACCTCCGGAGTGACCACGTCCGTGACATAGCGTCTTCCTTGTGCACCCAGTTCGGAGAACGGTGAGAGGCTGTGTGGGCCGCCCGAAACGTACTCGTTCTGCGGCGGTTCGGAGTATGCGGGCTCGATCTTCTCGTTGCTGCGAGCGATGTAACCGACGCCAACGTTGTACAGCATCGCTGCTCCACCGGCCCAGACCGCGGCGTTCACGGTACGGCCAACCTGGCGGCGGACAATGTCGTCGCCGAAGTAGTTGGCGAACCCCCTCCGAGTCGCCAAGTAACGTCGACCGATCCCTCGGCCCGCAGTGACAACCGCCAGACCGATGCCGACGGAGGCCAGCAATTGGGCTGGCTTGTCGTCCTCGCTCCACCGTTCGATGATGCCTTTCCGTTGGTCGAGAAGCCGGCCTGAATAGACCAGGGCGGCGGCGAATCCCGTGGCACCGCCGACGATCGGTCGGAGCGGTCCGGTGGCCGGATAGCGGTCTCGCAGGTGGTTGCCGCCTTCGTAGATGGCTCCACCGATTGCAGCAGAAGTCGTAATGCGGCCGGCTGCCCGGACCGATGCCAGTGTCGTGGACTCATCCGGCTTCTCTTTGATTCTCGACACCCCGAGACCAACCGAAGCCACCACAACTCGGGCTCCGATGCGCCACAGAAGTGGAGATCCCGTTGGCAATACTCTCCGAATCGCGGCATCGACCCCCTTGCCGGTTGCTTCAGCCACAAGAACCGCAAGACCGGCTGCCATCCCCTGGTGCATTGAGGCTCTCGGCATCAGCGAGGGGCCGAAGGACTCGACCATTGCAACCGTCTTCAATGGTGCAGCAGGATCCCGAGTGATCGGGTTGAAGCGACCGGCCACCCGAACGGCGATCTGGGCGGCACGTTGGTTTACGAATGTAAGGCGACTCATGGCTCTCCCGTCGGCAGCGTGACGAACGTGAGTCCAGCTCTCTGGCTCGATCTCAGCATCTACGAAGACCCCCTGAGATGCCTCACACCATTGGGGTGAATCAGGTTTTGCCCGGGGTGGGTGGTGAAGCCGGCCCAGGTCCGGTCTGCCAACTACCCCGTTCTCGTGAGGCCGCCGGAAAGGGATTCATCCACATTGAAGGTGATGACCTCGACAGGACGTAGAAGACGCCACAGGGCGCTGGCCGACGCCACGCATAGGCGGCGATTGCACTTGGAATCAAACGGCACACGACAACGACCACGACGAGAGGTCAACCTCACAACGGAGCCTGCACGACATACACCAAGTTGACACCGGACGAGCTCGAGGAAGTCCTCGGGCTGGTGCAGGGCTCCGACACGGTCGAACTGAGGATGACGGTCGGCGAAAACGCCATCTCGACAACAAGCCAGGCGCTCGGATTCGACTCTCTCGATGCCGAAATCCGCCACATCGTCCTTTTCGATACTCCCGATCTTGCGCTCTATCGGAGCGGGGTGGTTGTGAGGGCTCGCCGCATCCAGGGAGGCGGCGGAGACACGGTGGTGAAGCTGCGACCGGTAGTGCCCGGTCAGCTACCGTCAGAAGTCCGATCGGCGAAGCGTTTTGGCATCGAGACTGATGCCATGCCGGGTGGGTTCGTCTGCTCCGGCTCGATGAAGAGAAAGTCGACGGCCGCCGCCCTGAGCTTCGAGCAGGGACTCGGCCGAGATCCCCCCTTGGGTGAGGTGGAGCACCCGTTGGTCGCTCATGCTGGCCATGGGAGCGTCACACACGACCTCGACGTCGAAAAGAGATCTGGTTGCTGGGAGCATCGGTAGCACCTTCGCCTCGCTCTCCGTTGTACCGGTAATCACACCTTCGAGGTGAGGCAGGAGGCGCCGGCATCGGCGATGCTGGTGTGGTGAGGGGAGTCTCCGTCCAATACCGACCCAGCTCGGGTTGCCGATGCCTCCCTGGCACTCGAGTGAAGGGATTTGCATCGTGACCGAAACCGCGCAACAGACGCAGTCGAGCCCACGCCGCCGCACGGTTAATTGGCGCGTGCTGGTGGTCCGCTTCATCGTCGACATGCTGATGATCGGGCTGGTACTGGGCCTGATGCCGGGCATGCGGGCCGACTTCGATCTGACGTTCGGCATGATCACTCTGATGGCCGTCATCTACGGCTTACTCAACGCTTTTGTGCGCCCGACTCTCGATCTGCTCCTCTCTCCGTTCATGGTGCAGACGTATGGGCTCGTTGTTGTCATCGTTGATGTCTTGATCTTCGGCTTGTTGCTCTTCTTCACGAGCGGTGTCCAGACCGACAGCATCCTGGTGGTGATCGTTGGAGGCATCGCTCTCGGCATACTGCGCCTCGTGGCGATCGGGTTCCTCGGTCTCACGCCGCCGGTGGTTCCCGCATCAGCAGGCATACATGCCCCGCGAGCCTCATTGGGCATCCTGCGCTTCAGCGCCAAGGCCGAAGAACGGCTCCGATTGCTGCGAATCCGCCAGACCCTCCAAACGCATGGGATCGATGCGCTGTTCGACGGTAACGGGCCAATCGCGAGGTTCCGGCGCCGCATGCAGACCTGGCTGTGGCAGCCGGATATCCCGCTCGTTCGACTCACTCCGCCGGTTCGCTTTCGGCTTCTGCTCGAGGACCTTGGGCCGACCTACGTGAAGATCGGCCAGATCATTTCCAGCCGGTCCCGCACGCTTCCCATCGAATGGCAAGAGGAACTCGAACGCCTCCAAAGCGAGGCCAGCTTCTTCCCGTACGCGCAGGTGCGCGAACGGATAATCAGCGAGCTAGGCGCTCCCCCCGAGGAGCTATATGCGACCTTCGACGAGAGCCCGTTGGCGGCTGCCTCCTTGGCACAGGTCCATCGAGCCACCTTGCACGACGGACGCCAGGTCGCGATCAAGGTCCAGCGCCCGGGCATTCACGATCAGCTGCGATTCGACGTTCGCATCCTGGTCCGCATGTCCCACGCAATGGAGCGCAGAACTCACTGGGCTGAAGACATGGACCTGTCAGGAATCGTGCTCGAGTTCGGCACTACGTTGCTTCGGGAACTCGACTACAAGATCGAGGCCTACAACGCCCGGCGCCTCGCCCGGGTGCT
>JAUXCV010000073.1 GCA_030618675.1 Acidimicrobiia bacterium
CTTGGACACGACGAGGTCATAGGAGTCGTCGATGAGGTCTTGGACGAGTTGAGCGGGCGTGTTCGGTTCGATGTCCACGGTGATCCAGTGTCGCTTGTTCATGTAGTAGCCCTCACGGATGAATCCGTGGGTTGCGCGAAGCCCCTCCCCTTCCTCGGGGACGGCCTTCAACGTGACGTAGTCGGGGGGTCCATCCATCGCCACGAGGGCGAACATCTTCCCGCGAACCTTGAACACCCCGGCCTCCGGTCCGAACGGGTGCTCGAGAACCGAACCCGGTTTCGCTCCACACCAGTCGCAGATGGCTTGGGCATCGATCGAACTCATCACAGGTCCCTTCTCTACCAGTAGCGATATTTGGTCGGGGCTATCCGGATCGGCACGGCGTAGCGATCGGCGAACCATTCGAGGGTCCAGCCGTACTCGTCCATCACGGGTTTGTACTTGGCGATGTACTCGAGGTTCTCGGCCGGTGACGGAGCATCCCCGTCGATCCGCGCCGTACCTTCGATAACCACGATCTCCCCTCCCCTACCGTTCCCATCGAGGTTGAACGAGACGCGAGGATTCTCTGCCAGATTCTGGACGCGTGGCGAGTCGAGGCTGTAGAGCAGGATCTCCTCGCCATCCCAGAGGAACCAGATCGGCGATGTCTGGGGCGTGCCGTCAGCCGCGACGGTCGTCAACCAGCCGACGCCCGCGGTCTCCAATCGCCCAATGACGTGATCTGCGCGGTCGTCGTTGGGATCGATGCGAGGGGTACCGCTCTGGTTCATTCGTGTCTCCTACCGTCTCAGTTGAGGACGATACCGCGGAAGGCGAGCTCATCCCTCAGTTGCTGTGGGCTACGAAACCGGATCGTGTCGAAGCCGAGACGGGCCGCAGCATCGATGTTCACAGCGGCGTCGTCGATGAAGAGGCAGCTCTCGGCATCGTGCCCGATGCGGTCGAGAAGCACCCGATAGAGTCGAAGATCGGGCTTGGTCAACCGCTCCTCCCCGGACACGACGATGGTCTGGAACCAGTCCAGGAACTCGTAGCGTTCCCGGGCGATAGGGAACGTCTGAGAGGACCAGTTGGTCAAGGCGTGGATCTCGTATCCCACGGTCACGAGCTTGTGGAGGATCTCGACGGTGCCGCTGATCGGTCCGGCCAGCATCTCTTCCCAGCGGTCGTAGTAGGCCGCTATGAGATCGGCTTGCTCGGGGTGTTCCGTGCTCAGAGCGGCGATGCCGTCTTCCCATCGACACCCGGCATCATGCCGGCGATTCCAATCGGGCGTGGTGACCTCCGCAAGGAATACCTCCATCTCGGACTCGTCATCGAAGAGCGTCCGGTACATGTAGCGGGGATTCCAATCGATGAGAACCCCACCGAGATCGAAGACCACCACGGGCTCGTCGAGACCGTTGACGACTCCTTCATGCTCGAGGTTCGTAGTTTGCAAGTTCACGACACCTCCGACGTTCGACTGTGAGAGCGTACCGCGGCGCACCTCTCTGCCATGCTATGTTGCCCGAGCGCCGTCGCTAGAAGGGTCGACGGCGGACAATGCCACAGTGAAGGGGACTGGCTCATGGCGGAGCAGGCGAAGATCGATGTCATATACGGGCTGAACGACCGACCGCCCCCCGGTGAGGCCGCAGTTGCGGCGCTCCAGCATCTCCTGGCGATCTTCGTCGGGATCATCACTCCGACTCTGGTGCTTGCCGGGCCGATGGGACTCGACACGAAGACGACGAGCTACCTGGTGAGCATGGCGCTCATGGTGTCCGGAGTAGCGACGTTCATCCAGGTGAAGAAGATCGGTCCGATCGGCTCAGGTCTACTGAGTATCCAAGGCACCAGTTTCGCCTTCATCGGCCCGATGATCGCCGCAGGGTTGGCGGTGGGAGGCGGAGAAGCCGGGCTGGCGATGATCTTCGGATTGGTCCTGGCCGGCGCTCCGATTGAGATGATCCTCAGCCGCTTCATCCACCTGGCGAAGAACATCATCACACCCGTAGTAACGGGAACGGTCGTGATGCTCATCGGGCTGAGTCTGATCCGTGTTGGCATGACCGACGTGGCCGGAGGGGCAGGGGCCGAGGACTTCGGGAGCCTGCGGAACGTCGCGCTAGGCGGATTGGTGATTGCGACCGTGGTTCTCTTGAACCTCAGCAAGAACAAGTTCCTTCGCATGGGCTCCATCGTCATCGCTCTCGGCGTCGGGTACGTTGTGGCCGCGTTCATGGGAATGGTCGATCTTGGGGGCCTCGGAGATCTACCGAAGGTCAGCGTTCCGGTTCCCTTCAAGTTCGGACTGGACTTCGACCTCGCACTGTTCATCCCGTTCGCTCTGCTCTATCTGATCACGACGATCGAGTCCACGGGTGATCTGACCGCGACATCGATGGTTTCCGGCGAGCCGATCGAGGGCGAGCTCTACATCCAGCGGATAAAGGGCGGTGTGTTGGGTGATGGCGTGAACTCTGCCATCGCCGGCACGTTCAACACCTTCCCGAATACCACCTTCAGCCAGAACAACGGCGTCATCCAACTCACCGGTGTCGCCAGCAGGTATGTCGGTCTCTTCATCGCGGGGTTCCTGGCTCTCATGGGCCTGTTCCCGATCGTCGGAGGATTCATCAACGCCATGCCCCGTCCCGTTCTCGGTGGTGTGACGCTGGTCATGTTCGGGACGGTGGCGGCTGCAGGGATCAAGATCGTCGCTTCAGGAGACATCGGCCGACGGGAGATGCTGATACTCGCGGTCTCACTGGGACTGGGATTGGGAGTCCAGCTTGTGCCGGATGTTCTCATCGCCATGCCGGAGACGATCCAGACCATCTTCTCCTCCCCGATCACGACCGGTGGGCTTACTGCTCTCTTCATGAACATCATCATTCCGCGTGACACTGGTATCCCACCCGTCGATCCGATCTGAACAGGGCTTCAGTCGGTAGTCGGTAGTCGGTAGTCGGTAGTGGTTCGTACGCCGTCTTGATTCTTGAATCATGGATCGTTGGCAGGAATGACTACCTTATGTGCCAGTAGCAGCGCTTTTCCGGGAGGTTCCCTCCCCCGCCGAACGGAGTCATCGATGGCAATCATGAACGCGGTCACTTTCACCAAGGGCGGACCCGAGCACATGGCGACAGAGCAGATGGTTCGGCCTGAACCCGGCCCGACCGAGGTTCTCGTGAGAGTCACCGCTGTGGGTGTGAATTCGATCGATTGGAAGACACGTAGCGGCGCCGGAATGTTCAGCTACTTCGACGCGTCGTCGCCGATGGTGCTGGGATGGGACT
Source organism: Acidimicrobiia bacterium (assembly GCA_030618675.1). Taxonomy (GTDB): domain Bacteria; phylum Actinomycetota; class Acidimicrobiia; order Spongiisociales; family UBA5794; genus JAHEEL01. The sequence goes on from JAUXCV010000073.1 coordinate 3,291, forward strand.
TCGCCGGCGTCGTCGAGAGGACCGGAACAGGCGTGACCCGGTTCCGTAGCGGCGACCGCGTCTTCGGTATGCCACGCTTTCCAGAACCGGCCCGTGCCTATGCCGAGTTCGTCACCGCACCTTCCCGACAACTGGCGACGATTCCCGACGGCGTCTCGGACATCGTGGCCGCCGCTGTTCCCCTCTCCGGCCTCACGGCCTACCAGGCCATCGTCGACACGCTCGGCATCGGACGAGGCGGACGCGTATTGATACACGGTGCCGCCGGTGGTGTTGGGCAGTTCGCTGTGCAGATCGCCAAGGCTCGACGGGCGGAGGTCTGGGCGACGGAGGTACCGGAGAGGCAGGACACGCTCCGGGTCCTTGGCGTTGATCATCCGATCGACTCACAGGTCGACGACTTCGCCGAAGTAGCCGCCGAAATGGACGGTGTACTCGATCTGGTGGGCTCCGACGACTACCCGGTGCGGTCGGTTCAGTCACTACGGCCCGGAGGTCGCCTTCTCACCCTCTCATCCCCGGAGGCCGTGCCATCGCCCGAGCATCTCAGGCCGGCCAGCGTGACAGGATCATGGATGCTTGTGGAACCGGACTACGCGGGTCTTGAAGCGCTCGCTGCGATGCTCGGGTTCGGTCTCCTGAATGTCTCCATTGCTGAAACGCGATCCCTGCAAGACGTCGCTTCTCTCCACACTCTCGGAGAGTCCGGCGCGACGACCGGGAGACTTGTCGCCACCATTCGGGACTGAACGATGCCGACCGGACGCATCCGATTCAGATCGTTCGCGGATCCGTGGGTGGCAGCAGTTCCCGACCCTCCTGAACTCCGATGACCATCGCTCCCGACGCTGTGAGGCCGACCGCCGAAACGACCGCGAGCGTCACAAGACTGCCGATATCCACGAATGCACCACCCAGCACGGGCCCGATGGACCGACCAACGGCCATCAGACCCTGGGCATCGCCGGCCCGTTCACTTGGCGCGAGTGACCGATCGGACAGCATCTGGAGAACTCCGGGGATAGCCATCCAGAAGCTGAAACCCCACCAGAACATGCCGATGAAGAAGAACACAGGCGGCCCCATCACGGTCATCACAGCGGCGGGAGCGATCGAGACGATCATCCAGCCGGGCCGGCGATGCCGCGTGGACAGTCGAGCACCGAGCAGACCGCCCGCAGCGTTCAGACTGAACGCGAGCGAGGCAGCGAGGCTCGACAAGCCGTGGACATCTCGAGCGACGAGGGTCTCGTTGATGAAGAGAGCTGAGCCGAAGAGCGTTGTTCCGGCCAGCGCCAGCAACAGGACACGATTCGAGCGAGAGCGACTCACCAATCCCCGTGTCCGTCGCTCCCCCGTCACCTTGGCCGTCAGCAGCATGGCGGGGATCGTTACGAGCGCCATCAAGACGTAGACGGCCCGATCGCCGTACCCGGCCACGAAAGCAACGAGAGGGGCTCCGATGAGAACGGTCACCGGGCCCGTCGACGCCACCGCTGCCATTGACGTGCGCTCTTGCATCGCACTCGTCCACGTGAGCCATGTCATCGCGCCGGCGGCGAATCCCGCCACCAGGCGGATGGCGAGAAGGACGCCGAAGATGCTGGGAATGGCACTCGCGAGGTTCAGGAAGACGAGAACGGCGGCAGCGATCTTGAGGATGCGACCGTTCGGCGTGAGAAGCCGAGGCAGTACGAAGTTTGCAGCGGCGAATGCCCCAACCTGAGCTACCGACACCGCACCGACCGCGCCTTCAGAAACGCCATACCGCTCGGCGATCACGGGGATGAGGAATGGAGTCGCCGCATACATGAGAGCGACCGCAGCGGTAGCGCCCACGAGGGCGACCGATGCATGCCGACCCGCGGCATAAGCTATTCGAGTTGGGCCTTGCACATCCAGATTGTTGCAGGTGACCGGTCGCACTCCTAGTGCGCCGGCGTACCCTCCCCTCGCGACCCAATCTCGCCGACGCGCGATACGATGGCCCGAGCAGGCGAGCGGAAAGGCCGACCGGGTATGAGCTTCGAGATCCAGGTCAATCGCATTGCGCTCATTCCACCGTGCGGATCCCACGGATGAAAGCCGCCCTCTACTCGCGTTTCCAGGGTCCACTCACCATCGAAGATCTGCCGGATCCCGCGCCGGAGTCGGACGGCGTGGTGGTGAGCGTCGAAGCGACGGGACTGTGCAGGAGCGACTGGCATGGTTGGATGGGGCACGATCCGGACATCGTTCTGCCACATGTTCCGGGTCATGAACTGATGGGAGCGATCGTCGCCACCGGTTCAAACGTCGGTCGCTGGCGAGTCGGAGATCGCGTGACCGTTCCTTTCGTCGCTGGATGCGGGGAATGCGAAACGTGCCGTAGCGGGAACGAGCAGGTTTGCGAGCGGCAGTTCCAACCGGGATTCACCGCGTGGGGTTCCTTCGCCGAGTTCGTCGCTCTCCGCTACGCGGATGGGAATCTCGTCGCTGTTCCCGAAGAGACCGCTGCGGTCCCTGCGGCGATACTTGGATGTCGCTTCGCAACTGCGTTCCGAGCAGTTGTGGACCAGGGTCGGGTCGGCACCGACGAGTGGGTTGCAGTGCACGGCTGCGGCGGCGTCGGACTCGCAGCCATCATGATCGCAAGAGCGTACGGAGCGCGGGTGGTAGCGATCGATCCGAACGACGAAGCGAGGGAGCTCGCCCGGTCGCTGGGTGCCACGACTCTGGATGCCGATCCCGACCGAGACACGGTCATGACCGCACTGATGGATACGACCGGTGGCGGGCCCCATCTCTCCGTCGATGCGATCGGTAACGCCGCGGCGGTCGCGCTCTCGATCGAATCATTGCGGCCGCGCGGCCGCCACGTCCAGATCGGGCTCCTCCCCGAGAACCAGACCGCGATCCCGATGGGCACCGTCATCGCAAGGGAGTTGGAGATTGTCGGCAGTCACGGCATGCAAGCTCGTCGCTACCCCGCGATGATGGAGATGATCCTCGACGGCCGCCTCGAACCGGACCGGCTCGTGACGCGCACCATCTCGCTCTCGGAAGTCACCGAGGCGCTTCCCGCAATGGGGACCGTCCGGAAGCCCGGAGTGACCGTTATCGATCGCCTCGATGGATGACTGGTAGGATCAGGACATGACCGAAGAGCCATCCTTCACCGTGCTGGAGAACCTTCTCGACGAGGTTGAGATCCCGGAGAACGGAACCCTGAGCCGCGTCGTGTTCAACGCCGATGGACTCCGTGTCGTTCTCTTCGCGTTCGATACGGGTGAGCAACTAACCGATCACGCCGCGACCGTGCCGGCCGTCGTCCAGGTCATCAAGGGTCGCCTCGAGATGACTCTTGGCGGTCAGCAGATGGAGATCCATCCCGGGTCCTGGGTCCATATGGAAGCGCATCTCACGCATGCGGTCGTCGCCCTCGAGCCGAGCGTCATGATCCTCACACTCCAGCGGAGTACGTGAGCCTGCTCAGTGTGCGGCTCGAGACGCCTCGTACTGTTCGACGAAGTCATCAACCGGCATTGATCTGATCGAGTCGGCGATGACCTCGATCGCCAGATCATCCGACCTCTTGAATCGGAGGCAGGAGCGGCCCATGTCGAGCTTCTTGCCCGTCTCGAGGTACTTCGCCTTGAACGCCTCTTCACCACCCTGGACGAACGCCACGTTCGTTAGGTACAGGGCGAGATGACGTTTCTGCGCTGCAAGAGCGAGGAACATGAGCGGCTTGCTGTTGTAGGTCTCGGGGAAGGTCTCGAGCGGAACCTCATAGGTGATCATCCCCCACCGCATCACCTCAACGTAGCCATCCGGCAAGTTCTCGAGAATGAGATCCCGGACGGTTTCGATGTCGCCGCGCCGATCATCAGGAAGATCCTCGAGGTACCGCTCAACCGTTGTAGCGTCGCTGCTGACCATGGCCGGACCCTATCGGTACCTTCTGCGCTGTGGAAGGTTCAGTGCGGCGACTCGAAAACCTTGCCGGTCCATATCGCTCTGGCGGTACGAACCGCGACGGTGAGCCAAGCCGCGAAGAGTGCAACGATCACGCCCACGTAGAACCAGTAGATGCTCTCGAACCCGCTGACCTTCCACGCGACGCCCGTGGCGACGGCGAGCGAGCCGAGCGGGAACGTGTATGCCCACCA
>JAUXCV010000507.1 GCA_030618675.1 Acidimicrobiia bacterium
GATCGGCGAGCCACGCCATCCGCTCCGCACGGTCCGGCATGTCGATCACCTGGAGAGACAGCGAGTCCCTCTCGAGGGTGCCCCGGAAGACCTGCAGATCGTGACCGAGCTGTGAGACGACGTCGGCGATGACGCGGTCATTGGCTGTTGCCGTTGTTCCGAGGATCGGGATGTTCGGGGCGAGAGCACCGACGAGTTGTTCGAGACGCCGGTAGTCGGGGCGGAAGTCGTGACCCCAGTCGCTGATGCAGTGGACCTCGTCGATGACGAGCAGCCCGATGGTCCGGAGCAGATCGGGCATGACGTCGGTCCGGAACCGGGGATTGTTGAGGCGTTCGGGGGAGATGAGCAAGAGGTCGACCGTTCCATCCTCGATCTCTGCGAAGGTTTCGTCCCAGTCGTCGCGATTCGACGAGTTGACCGTTCGGGCGTTGATGCCGAGCGCGTCGGCCATCGCAAGCTGATTGCGCATGAGCGCCAGGAGCGGTGAGACGATGATCGTCGGACCGTACCCCTGGGCACGCAACATCGCAGTGGCGATCAGGTACACGGCGGATTTGCCCCACCCGGTGCGTTGCACGACGAGGGCGCGTCCTCGTTCCCGCACGACGGTACGGATCGATTCGAGCTGTCCGTCGCGGAAGCCAGAGTTTGGATTGCCCGTGAGTTGCCGAAGAAGGGCGAGTGCCTCGTCGTCGAAATCGTTCATAGCCCCGATCGTATCGGGCATGGGTGACAGAACTCGGGGTCTGTCGACCTCATCTGTAGGTGGAGCCTTGTGATCATGTCCGCCGGCGGCTGTGGCACCTGAATCCTCGATGACCACGCTCATTGGAACTCCCCAGACCTGCTCGCTGAATACCCCACCTCCTGAGAGGGAATACCCGTCGTCGGGTGGGGCCCTCTCCAAGGTGGCTGTCAGCACTGACTGGCCGGCGAGGAGAGGAACCATCCACCCGCATGGGGACTGCGGGCGCCGAGCGGTGTCCGGTAGTACTGGCCGACGCGCCTCCTGGCCGAGGAGGCCGCCTTACCGACGTAGAGCACGATTCGGTCTCCGAGCCAGAACGCGCCGATCCGCCCGCGGAGCTCGTCGATGTCCGGGCGTTGGCTGTCGACGCGCGACTTCGCGCGGATCCTGACGAGTCGATTGCCGATGGCCTTGGCATCCATGTCGCACTCGCCTGTGACCCCCCGAGGTTTGGCTCCCTCGACGAGGCATGCGATAGCCAAATGGGTTCAGGGACGATGGATCTTGGGGCAGAAGGAGGGCGGGGTTTCGATGCAGGTCATCGCGAAGCCGTTGACACATCGTTATTCAACGATATTGTTCGTGTTGCAAGTTGCGGAGCAGGTCTCGATTGGACAACACCGCGATGCCTGTCGGTGCCATGAGGAGGCAGTGGAAATGAAGAGCAACGTCAAAGACCTTCCGATCGCTAACGAGGCCCTCGGAGAGATGATTCGTGGGCAGGACTGGGGTGGGATGACCAGCGCCTACATGGAGTACCCGGCCGGCCTTGACTTCACCCCTCTGCTCGAGGGTTTGGAGCGGGACCGTT
>JAUXCV010000092.1 GCA_030618675.1 Acidimicrobiia bacterium
GGGGAATCGGATGTCTTCAGTTGCCTCGATCTGTTGGTGGATCCAGCCGTGACCTTGGGCGATCTTGCCGAACTCTATGAGCAGCACGGTCTTGCCGACGCCTCGGAGCCCAGTCAGCACGAGGCTCTTGGCCGACCGACCAATGGCAAGCCTCTGTACTGCGATATCGAATGCCTCAAGTTCGCTGGTGCGGCCGACCAGGGCAGGGGGAGGGCTGCCAGCGCCTGGACTGTATGGGTTGCGTACCGGATTCACTTCGACAGATTATACCAACCTGCGCTACTTTTAACTACTTTCCCTATGGGTGCCGCATTCTCCTATGACTTCCCGGATTCGGTGCGGTATCCGATCATCGCGATGCCATCGGCGGCGTTGCGGTTGCGGATCTAGCGCGGGAACGGGGAAGCGGTGCCGCAGACGTTGACGTATCCGACCCTCCGTGGATCAGACACGCTGAGGGACGCCCTGAAACACACAGTCGACACTCGACCAAGAAGGCAATCGAGAAAGCCACAACGGCTCTGACCGGGACAGGACCCAAACGAGAAGAACCCTTGCAATGAAATGGCTCCCAAACGTCACGCTGGGCGAGTACGTCTGACTGGCAGAACAGGTCACCGGCATCGACGCCGCCCTCGCCAAGGCGTCCCGATCCGACCTCGCCGACTCGGCCCTGCACGCTCCCCAGACTGGGTTCGGCCATGGGGGTTCTACCCCGACATCGACGACAAGGACGCAGTCTTGGCTTGCCAACTGGCGTGGAACCATCCACTCCCCGACGGGAACAAGCGAGCCGCGTGGGCAGCGTTGGTCACGTTCGTCGATCGCGACGCATGTCCAGACTTGGCGCCTCATCGATCTGTCGGATTGTCATCACGCCAACGATCCCACCCGGCCAGCCACCGTTGTCTCACGCCGGGTTCGAAACCAACCAGAGTGACACCGGTGCGAGTCGCCGCCGTGAATCCGACCACGAAGAGCACCGCCTTATCGCTCATTGGATCCCCCATAGAGAACCCCGCCAGTGCGGGACGAACCCGGACGGCGGGGAGCATTGGTCGCGATCATACGCCCCTTTGACGTATTGCAGAGATACAGGTTCCGCTGCACCGGCCTTCCTTCGCTGGTGAAGAAGATGACAGAGTGGCCCAGGCGGTAGCGGGTGGGCTCCCAGTTCGAGCGAGAGTCAACGAGCTCGACTCGATCACACGATCGACACCGGGCCACGTCGCTGCAGAGCAGAACCGAACCCATGTGGCATAGCCATCCGCGCGCCCTGTGTCGACTGTCGACCGTCAGGTGCGGAAGGGCACCCCCACGTCGCGAGGACGATGGTGCTCCGAGAGCGACCAACCCGTGTGCGCCCGGATCGGTTCACGCCCGTACCTGCCAAACTCCAGCGAGTGAATCGGACCCACGACAGTACCGACGACTTCTTCGCTGAGTTCGCCGACCTGTGGACCGCTGAGACTGCCGACGATCTACACCGCGTACTCGCTCTGCAGCAGCCGTTTCGATCCAGTGCCGACTGGTTCGAGCCGTACTCGCTGCTTGCCAGACACCACAGGAGCGAACCTCACACGTCTCCGGTCACGGCCGCTCTTCTGCTGACCGATATGCGGTGGCGGAAAGGGGTCGGCCGATTGGTCCGCCGCGTCGCCAAGTCGGGCATCATCGACGCCGCGGACCTCGACGTGCTTGCGAGAACCTTCGTCGCTGCCGGCGACCACGTCTACTGGGAGGTTCCCGAGTCGTGGTTCGGCAACGAGTGGACCGAGGTCTATCTCGATGGCGACGCCGCAGCCGCGAACGACACCGCTAGCGGCGACGATCAGGTGTTCGACGACGAGAGGGTGGTCGTCACTCGGCGAATCCACCCACCTCTGAGGAGGTGGGCTGTTGCTCACCTGGTGGCACGTGATCCGAGCGAATGGGGACCGCTGCTCGTCAACGCCCGTGATCGCTCGTCACGGGATGGCGCAGCCATGATGAGAGGGCTCCTCGACGGACTCGACCTTGTGCCCGACGCAACCCGCAGAATGATCGTCGACGTTGGTGTCGATTGGCCCCAGGCGGGTGTTCGCAAGCACGCCCTCGAATGGCTGGCCGACCTCGGGGATCGGCGACTCGCTCACGACCGGGCGCTGCAGGACACCAGCGCCCGAATCCGGGAGTGGGCCCCGGCGCTGCTTGAGTCCGAGCCGACGGCTCTGGATGAGGCAGTGGGTCCCGGCGTCGGGACCGTCACGGATCCGGCGCAGGAGTCGTTGTTCTGACCCTGGGCGCACAAGCGAATCGGGTCGGCTTCCATGGGTTTCGCGGCAGCACACTGAGCGACGGGTACCTTCCTCATGCGCAAGGCTTCGTGCGGCACGCCCGGAGGGCCCCGAACCCCCAACCTCCTGGTCCGCAGATGTCCAAGGGTGTCCACAGCCGTCCAGAGCTATTGGATTCCAGAATGGCTCCCAGGACAGGACACATGCTCCCCGTAGGTCATCGACCACAGGCGTACGAACCACAGCATCACACCTCGACACGAGACCCGCAGTTGTTCGGGGCTAGTCGACGATATCCCGCCGCTGGAAGACCCATGCTGCGATACCCCAGGTCACGATGCCGTATCCGGCGGCGAGTATCAGGGCGGTCGAGTAGGCAACGGTGTCGGTGCCTCCTGCGATCAGCGCACCGAGAACACCGGCGGGGAGCCATTGTCCGGCCTGGTCCCACACGGGCTGCAGAAGGAGCGTCTCCCCCAAGAGGAAGTACGCGACGCCCGCGGCGATGGAGATCGCGGACGAGCGGGTGATCATGCCGAGCATGATTCCGAACAAGCCGTAGACCAACGCGGCCAGCGTGACGTTGACGTACATCGACAACCCCGCACCAATTGCCGCGGCTGTTGTCCACGCCGCATTGTCGATGCCCTGTGCTGCGGCGAGGGGGAAAGCCGCCACGGCGCTGGCGATCGATGCATACAGCACGGCGAGGACGACGAAGGCACTCAGGGCGAGGATCTTGCCCCCGAGAACCTTCATCCGACGTGGCTGTGCGGTGAGGAGGACCCGGATCGATCCCGTGCTGAACTCTGCAGCTATGTTCGCCGCGAACAGCGAGAGAGCGATGATCCCGATGAAGCTCCCGGCCTGGCCCACACCGGACATCCATCCTGCCGCCGATTCCAGGTCGACGCCGCCGCTGAATCCGCCGGGAGGACCACCAACAGAGCCGGGATCTGCGTCGGCGTTGAGAATGCCCAACACGGTGAGGACCAGCGCGATGCCGATAACGGCGCCGAATCCCCCAAGGATGAAGTTGCGGCGGCCGAGCTTGATCCACTCGGAACGGAACGCAGCGATCACGTGTCGCTCCTTCCCTGTGTCTCGGTCATTTCGAGGAAGGCTTCCTCGAGATCGACGGCGTCGGGGCGGAGCTCTCGCAGCGTCACTCCAGCGGCGGTTGCCAGGCGATTGAGATCCGCCGCCCACTCGATCGGTGCGAGGATCCGGGCTGCTCCATCGATCTCTGCGGCTTCACGGCCGGCCCCGGCGGCGATCGTCAGCACCGCAGGAAGATCCGAAGGGTATTCGGGGACAGCGACGATCCGATCCTGACGAGAGCCGAGCAGTTCGTCGATCGTGCCGGTGAACACCAATCGGCCGTTCTGGATCACGACGAGCCTGTCACAAGCCGCCTGGATCTCGGAGAGCAGGTGGCTCGACACCATGACCGTCGTACCGGCGGCGCCCAGACCGCGCAGCAGGTTGCGCATCTCGACGGTGCCGGCTGGGTCAAGTCCGTTCGTTGGCTCGTCCAGGATCAGCAGGTCGGGATCCTGGAGCAAGGCGGCCGCGATGCCGAGGCGCTGCTTCATGCCCAACGAGTAGTCGCTGTAACGGTCCTGTGCCCTGTCGGTGAGGCCCACGATGTCGAGCACCTCGTCGACCCGAGTCTCTGAGAGTCCGGAGAGGAGGGCGAGGACGAGAAGATTCCGGTACCCGGACAGTTGTGGATAGAGGGTTGGTGACTCTACGAGGGCTCCAACCCGGTCCATGTAGGCAGGCGGGTTGGAGATCGGATCCCCGAAGACGCGGCCGCTGCCGCTGGTGGGTCGTATCAGGCCGAGCAGCATCCGGATGGTTGTGGACTTGCCCGCACCGTTCGGCCCAACGAATCCGATCACGTCACCCTGGGGCAGGTCGAAGGTCAGATCGTCGACGGCACGGAACGAACCGAAGTCCTTCGTCAAACCCTCGACACTCACAGCGACCGTCATGTGACAGCGAAGACGATGACGGCGATCAGTATCAGTCCCAGGCAGAGCAAGAAAAGTTCACGGGTCTTGGGTCGCATCTGGTCTCCTAGTCGTAGATCGAGAAGTTCTCGGAGTGCACCAGCCCTGGCGTAGCCAGGTCGTGCTCGTCGAGGTTGGTGAGAACCGTGTCGACGAGACCCGTACTACCGCAGACGAAGAACATGCTGCCTTTGTCGGTCGCATCAAGATGGCGATTGAGGAACACATCGTCGAGACGACCCACGTCGTGAGTCCAGCCCTCGGGTGGATCGGAGACGATGTAGTGGACTTCGAGGTTCAGATCGCCCTGCAGTTGCTCGATCTCGTCACTGAAGGCCAAGCCATCGGCCGTCCGAGCTCCGTACAGCAGCTTGATGGGCTGTGGTTGGTGACGGTGTCGACCCTGGCGGAGGATGCTGATCATCGGCGTGATCCCCACGCCACCGGCGATCATCACCACTCGTTCGATCTCCTGTTTCGGACCCCGGTAGCTGCCGGGTGACAGGTGGCCCAGTGGCCCGTCGAGGTAGGCGACAGTGCCCGGCTCCAGTGTTGAGATCGTGTCGGTGAAGTCGCCGTTCTCCTTGATCGTGAACTCGATCCGGGGTCGCTGCGCCGGAGAGGAACTGAAGCTGAACGGGTTGCCGAACCGGCGATACCCCCGCTTCCCGAACGACACGAACGCGTACTGCCCGGCGATGAAGTCCATTGCCTCTCCGTCACGGGGTTCGAGGGCCACCGTCCAGGTCCTGTCCGCCGCCTTGGTCACCGACACGACGTCGTACGGATGGCGGGCTTTGCCGGCCGGGCGCACGGCGTGCACCCACACCACAGACCCCACAGCCGCAATCACCATGAGCACCCAAAGTGCGCGAAGCGGGGCCGCAGAGCTGTAGATGCCGCCGGTGGTTGCGTGGGCCAGACCCGCAAGGGCCACGACGATCGCGCCGATCCCGTGGCTGTATCGCCACGTCTCGAATCGCAACCCCATCCGGGATCTCGCCAGCGCCATCACCGCGATCACCAGCGTCACGGCAAACGCCACCCACGCTGCCGCCGACGGAGCATCCACATCGGCGGCTTGGACCGCCACGATGTGTGCCACCAACAGTGCCACCGCTCCCACGGATGCGTACCGATGGAACGTCAGGATGAGATCAAGACCGGCCCGAGCGGAGATCACCTGGAATCGGCCGGTCAGCCAGAACCCGATCAACAGCATGCCGAAAGCGGCGATCCCCAACCCCGATGCCAGGTCTTCACTGAAGCCCTGTTCGGAGCCGACCAGCAGACGAGCGAACAGCAGCGGAGCTACCACAAGACCGACGTACAGAACCACAAATGACCCGCGCCCGAGCCCTCCACGTAGATGCCACATCGTCCCGAGAACCTCCGTTCGACCGAATTCGTACATACTGTAGCACTCTGCAACACTATGTTGCAGAGAGTTACGTAAGTCGTACATAGAGGAGACCGGACGTGTCGTGCAACGCCAGACGCTCGTTGAAACCCTACGAAGTGACACGCCTCGTCATTTCTGGGACACTCTGTGCTGTAACGACACAACAGCGGAGGACCCTGAATGATGGAAGCTGAATCCGCCCATCGACGCCCATCAGAGGATCCACGAGTCGCACAGACCCGACAACTCGTGCTGTCCGCCGCGCGAACGCTTCTCGTCGAAGAAGGCCAGGAATCCGTCACCCCAACGAGACTGGCCGAACTGACGGGGATCTCTCGTTCAACGATCTACCGGCACTGGAACGAACCCATCGACATCGTCTTCGAAGCAACCGCCGTCGACACCAGGCAACCCCCATTCACGCCAAGTGGCGACCCGCGAACAGACCTCACGGGATACCTCGAAGTCCTTCGGGACATGCTCGAATCTCCCTATGCCAAGCTCCTCGCAACGCAGATCGACAGAGCAGAGCACAGCCCCGAGACGGTCGAGACGCTCCAGGTCATCGCCACAGGCAGATGCGAACTCATCCGCGACCTCGTCAAACACCCGACGGACGACTTCGCCCTCGAACACGCTCTCATCGTCGGACCACTCATCTATCAACGATTCATGGCCCACGGCGAGATCAGCGACGAACTCATCGCTCTCGTCGTCGATGCTCACCTCTCCACGCGGGAGCGGTCGATCGCTGCTGACGATCAAGCCGGGGACGAACCCCTTCCGACGCACTGA
>JAUXCV010000144.1 GCA_030618675.1 Acidimicrobiia bacterium
ACCGTCAGCCTTGAGAACGGAGAGACCTTCACGTTCGACATCCTCTGCAACCTCGAGCCACAGATCGCCGCCGGTCTACAGATCCTCTTCACCGTTGTCTCGTATGACGACCCGGTCAACCTCGATGTGACCCAACTCGGAGACGACAGTGTCGATGTGGACGAGAACATCGCCGACATGCTCGCCGGGGCAGCGTCGATCAGTCTCTACGACAGCGCGACCTACGACACCCTGTGGGAAGCCAACACGTTGTACGGCAACGCGGTGGAGCTGGAGATCGACGGCAACACCGTGACGGGTCGCGGCGTGTTCCTCGAGGATGGCGAACTGGGTAGCCCGGAAGTCCCGGGGGAACTCATCGCGACCTGCTGAACCACGTCGGCCGGCGTCTACAAGGTGTAGTGCATTTCGCGGAAGCGACTCCGGAACTCGGTGACGGCATCGGCCCAGTGACCGTCGGGCTGCGTGTCGCCATCGCGGACGATCTCCGCGATCAGCGACGCTAGCGCCTCGAAGTCCGACTCGACCATGCCGTACCGGGTCATCTCGGATGTGCCCATGCGGATTCCACTGGCGGCAGTGAAGCTCGGGTCGTCGTGGAGCGCCTGCGAGTTCGTGATGACGTTGTTGCGCTCCAGGATCTCTGCGAGTCCCACACCCTGCGCCCGAGACACCCGCAGCACCACCTGGTGCGTGTCCGTGAAGCCGTTGGCCGGGTCGCCTTCGATGAAGAGGCCTTCGTTTCGCAGGGCCGCGGCGAACGCTCTGGCATTCGCTATGACCTGGGGCGGGTACTGATCCCGGAACTCGAGCATCTCGTAGGTCGCTCCGAGCAAGCCGAGCAGCGTTCCAAGATGGTGATTGCTCACATGTCCGGGGAACGTCCGTGATTCAACGTGGCGCCAGAACCCCTCGAACGCCGATCCCGGATCGATGTTGCTGAGGATCACACCGCGTTGGGGGCCGAAGTACGACTTGTGGGTCGAACCCGTGATGACGTCGGCGCCCTCGGCAAGCGGATCCTGAAAGTACGGGCCGAGCAACCCGAGCACGTGCGCTCCGTCGTACATGATGAGCGGACGATCCGGGTTGTCGACGCCGTAGTGCTCGTGGACGAACGTGGCGATCGGCGCGACCGGCTCCTTGTGGATGATCACGCTGCGGCCGAAGACGATCAGATCTGGATTCGTCTCTGCGATCAGTTCCGTGGTGTTGTCGACGTCGATGGCGAAGGGCAGATCGTCGCGCATCGGGAAATGCTCGACGGCCGGACGTTCGGTTCGCAGATCCATAGCGACGTAGTTCTTGAGCGCTCCGCCGATCTGCGCGCTCAGGTGGCCGCCCTTGTTCAGGTCGTGGACGAGGACCCGGCGTAGCGGCTGGTGCTGCTGCCGGCTGTGGAACCGATTCCGGAACTGTTTCAGGGCGTCGTACACGGCGTCGTTCGCCATCTGGCCGCTGATCACCCGTGGCTCGACCTGGCTGCAACCGAAGAACGCCCGCAATGCAGACCGCAGTTCATCTTCTCTCTCGGTGATGAAGCCGGTGCCCTGGTAGTACCGCACGTCGGCTGCATTCGGCCCGAGCGCCTTCAGGCGGTTGTGCTCGTTGTAGCGGCCCGCCGGGTCGGATCGGCACAGCTCATCGACGAACGGTGAGGTGCACTGCTCGGAGGGGATGAGGTTGATGCACTCCTCCCTCCGCCACCGCGTGTTCGCCTCGCTGTCAACGCGGAGGCGCTCTGCCCTGGCAGGCAGGTCGTCCGTCTCGAGGATCGCACCCGGTTCCACCGCTTCGAACCCCGGATACGGACGGACGTAGGGAGCGGTAGGCCAAACGTTGCGTTGCACCAGTTCGGCGTTGCTCGACCGCCCGCGGGCATCGACCACCTCGAACACGACGGGGATGTCTGATCGGTAGCGGATGTCGGAGCGGACGAGGGCGAGACCGACGGGACGGAGCCCCTGATCATCGGACGGCACCGCGTCGATCCCCGAGCTATCGAACTGCGTGTACGGCACGCTCGTGCCCGATGTGACGTAGCCGGCTTCTTCGCCGTCGAGGAGCAGCCGGTACCCGGCCCGAAGAGGCTTGCGGCCGTCGAACACAGCGATCGGCTGCACGAGGTGCGTCAACCGTCGATTCGCGGGCGGTGCGGCCAGTTCGTCGCGCTTGATCAGTTCGTACTCGGCGCGCTGACGGGCCAGGTCGGCGTGTCCGGTGAAGGCATCACCCGACCCGCGCACGCCCCAGGTAGCCAGCGAGTTGGCGAAGAGAGGGATGTCCTTGCCGTCGATGTCGGTGCCGAGTTCGTGACCGTAGAGCGGCAGTCCCGCTTCGAGACGCAACGAATCGCGCGCGCCGAGACCGTTCGGGACACCACCCGCCGAAACGAGGCGTTCCCACAGTTCCATCGTGAAGTCGGCCTCGGGGAAGACTTCGAATGCCGATGCCTCACCGGTGTAGCCGGTGCGGGCGATGATGAGCCGGTGGCCATCGGCCTCGGTCGTGCATAACTGGTTCCGCTTGTTCTCCGGCAGTTCGATGGGGCCTAACGCCTCCAGGAGCACATCGGTCGCCGTCGGGCCCTGGACCGAGATCATCCCGAGTTCGTCGCTGACGTCGGTCATCTCCGAACCGGCCCGGCTACGAGCGGCGATCCAATCCCAGTCCTTCTCCCGGTTGTCGGCGTTCACGACGAGGAGGAAGTCGTCCTCACCGATGCAGTAGAGGTAGGCGTCGTCGACGGCACCGCCGCCTTCGTTGCCGATGAACGTGTAGTGGGCTTCCCCGGGGTTCAGACCTCGCGGGTCGTTCGTGAGCACGTGCCCGAGGTGATCCAACGCACCGAGACCGGTGAACCGATAGCGCCCCATATGCGCAACATCGAAGAGACCCGTGCCCCTGCGAGTGGCGAGATGCTCGGCGATCGCGCCGGTTTCGTACTGGATAGGCATCTCCCACCCGGCGAAGTCGACGATCGTGGCTCCGTGGCTCTCGTGCCAGTCGAAGAGGGACGTGCGGCGTGGTTCCGTGGTCGAGTCGCTCATGGCAGTGAGAGTAGTAGCCCGGGGACACGCCAACCCGACCGGACCTGAGCGCCCTCAGGCCCTGAACGTGCCCGGTCTGGGTTGCATCTCCGGAGCCACGTAGCCCTCATCCCAGGGGAACCTGCCCGCCATGTCGTCGTAGCTGAGTTGGAGAACGGGCACCGAGTGCTCGCCCGGCCGTGCGTAGTACCGGTTCGAATCGAACACGATCTCGCCGGGGTTGGGGACCGGCTCCGGGACGATCCGGTGAGGCCAATCCTCGAACGTGATGAGTTCGCCCGGCATCAGCGCTTCTCCGGAGCGGACACGCTCGCCGAGGTCGTTGAGGATGGCGGCCGCCGTGCCCGGTGGCACGCCGAAGATGAGTAGCTCCGGGTGCGCCAGACCGAACAAGCCGACCGTGTACGCGAACGGCGGACCGTCGGACTTCGGGCAGTCACAGCCGGGTCTGCTGCACTCGTCGCCGCCGATGTATCGGATCATCCAGCCGTGGCGGCGGATGGTCGTAGCAAGGCGGGCATCTTCCTGATCGATCCATGCTTGGGTGCGGACATCCATCTCGGCTCCATTCCGATCCGTCTCGCCGGGCCATCTCGACCGTAACGAGGGGGAGTGACAGAAACGCGAGGTCGCCCCAATCTGGACTCTGGCGTCGATGCGGACCGTATACGGTTCAGATCAAAGCGAGACGCCGTGGGGGGTGTCGGACGGGGCGTCCTCCGCGACCTCAGGGCCGGTGAACTGGGATTCGTAGAGTCGGGCATAGGCGCCGGTGAGTTCGAGAAGCTCTCGGTGGCTGCCCTGCTCGACGATGCGTCCATCCTCCATGACCAGGATCAGATCGGCGTCGCGGATGGTCGACAGGCGGTGGGCGATGACGAAGCTCGTTCGGTCGGCGCGCAGCGCCGACATGGCATGCTGCACGAGCACCTCGGTCCGGGTGTCGACCGAACTGGTCGCCTCGTCGAGGATCAACAAGGCCGGATCGGCGAGGAACGCTCGCGCGATCGTGATGAGCTGTTTCTCGCCGGCACTGATCCGTCCGCCCTCGTTGTCGACGATCGTGTCGTAGCCGTCGGGCAGCGCTCCGACGAACCTGTCGACGTACGTCGCCCGCGCCGCTTCCAGGATCTCATCGTCGGTGGCATCGAGGCGCCCGTAGGCGATGTTGTCCCTGATGGTCCCTTCGAACAGCCACGTATCCTGAAGCACCATGCCGGTTTGATGGCGGAGATCGTCGCGTCGCATGGTCGCGATGTCGATGCCGTCGAGGGTGATACGCCCGGCGTCCAGGTCGTAGAACCTCATGATGAGGTTGACGAGCGTCGTCTTGCCCGCCCCGGTCGGTCCGACGATCGCGACGGTCTGGCCCGGGTCGACATGGAAGTTCACGTGTTCGATCAGCGGCTGATCCTCGAGGTACCGGAACGAGACGTCTTCGAATGCCACTCGTCCATGGGCGACGGTCGTGGTCTCGGCGAGTCCGTCGTCCGTCGGCTCGACTTCCGCATCGAGGAGTTCGAACACCCGCTCGATCGACGCAACACCCGACTGAAGGAGGTTGACCATCGATGCGACCTGCGTGATGGGCCGGGTGAACTGCCGGGAGTACTGGATGAAGGCCTGCACGTCACCGAGGCTCAGTGTTCCGCTGGCGACACGAAGGCCACCTATCACGGCGATGATCACGTAGTTCAGGTTCCCGATGAACATCGCGATCGGCATGATCAGACCCGACAGGAACTGGGCGCCGAAGCTCGCCTCGTAGAGTTCGTCGTTCTCGACCTCGAACGAGTCCTGCACTTCGCCTTGGCGACCGAACACCTTCACGAGTGCGTGCCCGGTGAAGGCTTCCTCGACCTG
>JAUXCV010000262.1 GCA_030618675.1 Acidimicrobiia bacterium
GGCACCGTCGTCGACCACCTGATCGACCGCGGCGAATCGGTCGTCGTCGTGGACAACCTGAGCCGTAGCCCCGACAGCGGATTGCCCGACGGGATCCCCTTCTACCAGGCCGACATCGGAGACCGGGAGGTGATCGCCGACATCGTGCGCAACCACTCGATCGATGCTTGCTTGCACTTCGCAGGACTGATCGCCGTCGGCGAGTCGGTCGAGCAACCGGGCCTGTATTTCGAGCAGAACGTCTCCCAGACGATCGAACTGCTCGACACCCTCGCCACCCACGGTGTGCGCGAGGTGGTGTTCTCGTCGTCGGCGGCCGTCTACGGCGAACCCGAGCAGATCCCCATCCCCGAAGACCATCCCCATCGACCGACCAGTCCGTACGGATCGACGAAGTCGATCGTCGAGCAGATCCTGACCCAGTACGACCTCTCCGGAATGATGCGATCCGTCTCCCTCCGCTATTTCAACGCCGCCGGTGCGTCGCCGGGCAGATCGGAACGTCACATCCCTGAGACGCACCTCATCCCGCTGGCGATCGATGCAGCCCTCGCCCTTCGCGATCCTCTCACCGTCTTCGGCACGGACTACGACACACCGGATGGCACGGCGGTACGTGACTACATCCACGTGATCGATCTTGCCGACGCGCACCTCCGCGCCCTCGACTACCTGCGGGACGGCGGAACAACCGAAGTGTTCAACCTCGGCAACGGTGAGGGCTACTCGGTGATGCAGGTGATCGAATCCGTCTCCCGTGTTGCAGACCGTGAGGTGCCGTTCACCCTCGGTGCTCGCCGGGCAGGAGATCCACCGGTGCTCGTGGCTTCCGCCGATCGTGCACAACGGCTGTTGGGCTGGGTTCCGCAGCATCCCGAATTGGACACCATCGTGTCGAGTGCGTGGGCGTCGCGAACCCCGGGGTAGCCGACGGGACTCCCGTCTACTTCACAACCACCGACTCGTAGATCGCTTCGTATTCGACGGCCCTCGCGTCCCACGACCAGTCCCGGGTCATCCCGTTGATCTGCATCACTTGCCAGAGATCCGGCATGGCGGTGCGGTAGTGCATCGCCCGCCGGATCGTCTTCGTGAGTGACGGGTGATCGAAGGAACGGAACACGAAACCGGTGCCTTTCGCCGGGTCTTCGTCGATATCGAGGACGGTGTCCTCGAGGCCCCCGGTGAAGTGGGCGATCGTCGGTGTCCCGTAGCGCATGCCGTAGATCTGTCCGAGACCGCATGGTTCGTACTGCGACGGCATGAGGTAGGCATCGGATCCGGCGAAGACGATCCGGGAACGCGGTTCATCGAACGGAACGTGCGCCACGGCCGTCGGGTGGCGTTCAACCCAACCGTCCACGAGCGGGTCGAGATCGCCGTTCCCCATGAACACGAACCGGGCACCCTCACCGACGAGAACGTCGATGTCGTAGTCAACGAGACCAAGGCCCTTCTGCCCCGACATCCGACCAACGTTGCCGAGCACGAATCCGTCGTCGAGCCCGTACTCAGCCAGCAGCGCCTTGCGCGACGCCGAGCGACCGGAGAGGTCGGCAGCAGAGAACGGTTTCGGAAGCCCGGGATCTCGACTCGGATCCCAGTCGTCGGTGTCGATGCCGTTGAGAACCCCGACGATCGGCCGGAACAATCCGCGGATGATCCCGCCGAGTCCGAACGAAGTCTCGTCGACGGCGAGTTCCCGAGCGTGCCCCGGACTCACCGTGGTCGCCTGGGTCGCCCCGACCACGCCGGCCTTCAGATAGTTCGCCGCGCCGAACCATTCGATGTCACCACCGAGCACGGACGCCTTCGGCCCGAGGCCGAGCGTCTCTACGGCAGGCCCGAGCGGACCGACCATCGGGTACGAGGCGTTGTGAATCGTGAAGACGGTCGGCACCATCGTCTTCAGGGCAACCGCACCGACGTGCCCGTCGTGGAGATGGACGACGTCGAATCCGTCGGCGAGTTCGGCGACCGCAAGGGAGAAGCGCGCGAAGCGTTCCCAGTTGTCGCCGTAGGAAGAAGATGCGTCTGGTCCGTAGACACCGGGCCGGTCGAACGACTCATCGAGCCAGAACAACACCTCAACACCCCGGTCCCGGTGCCGTCGCCAGGACCCGCCCGCCGCCATGGAACCGGGGATGTCCGCATCTCGGTACCCGGGCACGGCAACAGTGACCTCGTGATCCGAGGACAGGGCATGAGCGAGTCCAGAAACAGCGTTCCCAAGCCCCCCGGTACGAACGAACGGAGCGAACTCAGCAGCAGCAAAGAGGATCTTCATAAGAAGCAGCGTACTCAAGTACGGAGTACGGACTACGGACTACGGAGTACGGGCTACGGCCTTCACAGGTCCCGTCGAATGGCCCACGACCAACTCGGGCGCGAACACCTGGGTCTGGCTCACACCGTTCCCATCCATCGCGTCCACGAGCAGGGCGGTCGCTGCCGCCGACATGCGATCGACCGGTTGGCGCAGCGTGGTCAGCCGCGGTGACGAGTAGGACATCGCGGGGGTGCCATCGAAGCCGATAACCGATACGTCGTCTGGCACGTTGCCACCCCAGGCCCGTACCGCGTCGATCGCGCCGGCCGCCATCAGATCGTTCGCTGCGATGATCCCCGTCACTCCGGCTTCCAGGAGTTGTGCGCTGCCGGCCCGGCCACCCTCGAAGGTGAACACCGACTCGGAGATCGTGTTCTCGCCACACTCGACAGCGAGCCGCTCGGCCGCGCTGCGACACCCCTCGATCATGTCGAGCGACGTCGAGTAGCGGATCGGCCCGATGAGCAACCCGATCCTCCGATGGCCGAGCGTCACGAGGTGACGAACCGCCGCGGCCGTTGCCGCTTTCAAATCGATCGCAACCGCGGGAAGCGGACTCGGATCATGGATGCCGTTGACGAGCACGAGCGGAAGGCCCCGATCACGCAGTTCAACATACGGCTCGTAGCCAACCTCGGGTTGGGCGTAGCGGCCGTTCACCACAACGACGCCCGCAGCCCGGGACGAACGGAAGTGCTCGAGGTAGTCCTGTTCGTTCACCGTCTCCGACGTTGCCGTACAGACGACCGGGAGCATGCCCCGGCTCGCGAGAGGCGGCTGGAGCGACTGAGCGAAGAGTGCGAAGACCGGATTCTCGAGTTCTGGCGTGATGATGCCGACAACTCCCGAACCGGCGGAACG